>CAISQQ010000413.1 GCA_903887655.1 uncultured Burkholderiales bacterium | reverse complement strand
GGTCTTTGAAGGCTCGCAGCTCCAATGAGCCCACTCTGGACAAGTTTCAAACGCTATCTTCTTGGCAACCACATGAGGTCTTTATGATTCCTGGAGAACTTCTCATTGACTCGGGAGAGCACCTCCTGAACCCCAAGCGCAAATGCATCACCCTGGTGGTGCAAAACCAGTCAGATCGTCCTATCCAAGTGGGTTCCCACTATCATTTTGCTGAGACCAATTCGGCATTGGGTTTTGATCGTGAAGCTGCCAAAGGCATGCGACTCAACATTGCCTCGGGCACGGCAGTTCGGTTTGAGCCGGGTCAACAAAGGACGGTTGAACTGGTGGATTTCAGTGGTGCGCGTGAAATATATGGCTTTCGCGGCCTCGTTCAAGGAGTGTTGTGATGGCCAGTATTGAAAAAAGAGCTTATGCGGAAATGTATGGCCCCACCGTGGGTGACCGAGTTCGCTTGGCCGACACCGAACTCATCATCGAAGTAGAAAAAGACTACACACTCTTGGCGGGAGGCTATGGCGAAGAAGTGAAATTTGGTGGCGGCAAAACCATTCGAGACGGCATGGCCCAGTCGCAACGCACGCGCGACGCCGCTTTGGGTTTGGGTCCTCAGTCAGGCGGTGCCGTGGACACCGTCATGACCAACGCCTTGATCGTGGATCATTGGGGTATTGTGAAAGCGGACATTGGATTAAAGAATGGGCGAATCGCCGCCATTGGCAAAGCGGGCAACCCTGACACCCAACCAGGTGTTGACATCATCATTGGGCCGGGTACAGAAATCATCAGCTGTGAAGGCATGATCGTCACGGCTGGCGCCATTGACACCCACATCCACTTTATTTCGCCCCAGCAAATCGAGGAGGCTTTGGCCAGTGGAGTGACCACGATGATCGGGGGGGGTACAGGCCCCGCCACAGGCACCTTTGCAACGACTTGCACGCCTGGGGCATGGCACTTGGAGCGCATGCTCCAAGCCGCAGAAGCTTTTCCTATGAATTTGGGGTTCCTTGGCAAAGGTAATGCATCTTTACCCGGTGCTTTGCATGAACAAATCAATGCAGGCGCCATTGGCCTCAAGCTGCATGAAGATTGGGGAACCACACCCGCTGCCATTGACAACTGCCTGAGTGTGGCCGAGCTCACCGACACCCAAGTGGCCATCCACACCGATACGCTCAACGAGTCTGGTTTTGTAGAAGACACCATTGCTGCCTTCAAGGGGCGCACCATTCACTCCTTCCACACCGAAGGCGCTGGAGGCGGGCACGCACCCGACATCATGAAAGTGGTGGGAGAGAGCAACGTTTTGCCCTCCTCCACCAATCCCACTCGGCCCTACACCATCAACACCTTGGATGAGCACGTCGACATGTTGATGGTCTGCCATCATTTGGATCCCGCCATTGCCGAAGACTTGGCGTTTGCTGAAAGTCGCATTCGAAAAGAAACCATTGCAGCAGAAGACATTCTCCATGACCTGGGCGCGATCAGCATGTTCAGCTCTGACAGCCAAGCCATGGGGCGTGTGGGCGAAGTGATTTTGCGCTGCTGGCAAACTGCTCACAAAATGAAAGTT
This sequence comes from uncultured Burkholderiales bacterium, assembly GCA_903887655.1. Taxonomy (GTDB): domain Bacteria; phylum Pseudomonadota; class Gammaproteobacteria; order Burkholderiales; family Burkholderiaceae_C; genus Limnohabitans. The sequence continues at coordinate 7,816 of CAISQQ010000413.1, read as the reverse complement.
CAACGCGGCCCCTTGCCCGATGACAGCTGTCGACACGACAATGCCCGCGTCAAACGCTACATTTCTAAACTGGCCATCAATCCTGCCATCACCCACGGCATCAGCCACGAGGTGGGCAGCATTGAGGTGGGCAAATGGGCGGATTTGGTCATTTGGAGACCCGCGTTTTTTGGAGTCAAACCTTCCACCATCATCAAGGGCGGCACGATTGCCATGGCTGCGATGGGCGACCCCAATGCGTCCATTCCCACACCACAACCCGTGCACTACCGCCCGATGTTTGGTGCATTTGGCCGCTCCTTGAGTAAAAGCTGTCTGACCTTTGTGTCACAAGCAGCCCTGGGTTTGGATATCGCTGGCCAATTTGGCTTACAAAAACACTTGGCAGCCGTCAAGAACACAAGAAGTGTGAGCAAAAGAGACATGGTTCACAATCACTACTTACCCAAGATGGAAATCAATCCTCAAAGCTATGAGGTCAGGGCCGATGGCCTATTGCTCACCTGTGAGCCCGCGGTCGCTTTGCCCATGACTCAGCGCTATTTTCTATTTTGATCAAGCCCTTCACAACCTATTCACCAGGCAATCTACTTTGACCGTCAACGTATTTCACAAGCACCTGCCCAAAGGACTCGGCCTGGCCCAGGTTTTGATCAACAAGGCCCCATTTGTCAGCTTGGCTTGGGATCAACGACAAAAAAGTCGACTTCATGCCACGGACTCGCAGGGTCAAGAGGTCGCAATTTTTATCCCCCGTGGCAAAGTGCTTCGCGCAGGCGATGTCCTGGTGAGCGAAGCGGGCACCTTTTTGCGCATTGAATCGGCCCCTGAAGCGCTGCTTCACATTTCAGCCTGCCCCATACACTCCGCACCCCATGATCTTTTGAGGGCGGCTTATCACTTGGGTAATCGTCACATTCCGATTGAGGTTCAAGCGCAGCATCTCAAGATTGAACCCGATCATGTCCTTGAGAACCTGTTGTTGAGCATGGGACTGATCGTCAAGCATGTGGACGCGCCGTTTGAGCCCGAGAGCGGCGCCTATGCTGAGACTGCTCATGTCCACTCAAAGAGTCACCAGCACGGTGTTCACGATCACCATGACGCCCACAGTCATGCAGACCACCCGCATGCCCACGACTGATTAATTGGTGGTCCCACACCATTGAAACCACCTCCTGCGCCACGCAATCACGAATTCACACCCTCATGACTCAGCACACCTTCAGTGTCATCTCGCTCATGAAACTCATGTGGTTGGGCTCACCCACACTTCCCGTGGGTGGTTTTTCATATTCGGAAGGCATGGAGATGGCGGTTGAACAGGGCCTGGTCCATGACGAAGCGTCTGCACTTGATTGGCTACTCGATCAGATGCATCTCAATCAAGCAAGAGGGGACTGGTCGCTGCTCGCGCAAGCGCTGAAGGTTTGGCAACATTTCGAGCAAGAGCAGGCGAGACAGACCATTACTGAACTCAACACCTGGGTCCTCATGACTCGTGAGAGTTCAGAATTCAGGCAGCAGACCTTACAAATGGGTCGCTCTTTGCTCAATTGGCTCAATGCCAATGAGCTTGTCCAAGATCCCCGTGTTGTTCTATGCAATGGATTTGAGGAACCCACATGGCCCCTCGTTTACGCCTTGGCACTGGCAATGAGCACCACCGATTTAAGTCTTGCAGTGGCATCTCACGCCTTTGGATGGGCGGAGAACATGGTACAAACGGCGATGAAAACCATCCCCTTGGGCCAACTGTCTGGGCAGCGATTGCTCAATGCCATGCTGCAAGAGATCCCGCAAGCGGTTGAATTTGCCATCGAACTGCCTGAAAAAGATCGACAAGTGTTCACACCTGGCTTGGCCATCTTGAGCGCACAACATGAAGATCAATACTCGAGACTATTCCGATCATGAAACAACTCCATCACATCAAAAATCGAACCAAACCCCTCCCCCCCCTCAGAGTGGGCATTGGTGGACCTGTGGGTTCGGGAAAGACCACCTTGCTGGAGATGCTGTGCAAAAACATGCGCGAGCGCTTTGATCTGGTGGCCATCACCAACGACATCTACACCAAAGAAGACCAGCGCTTGCTCACCATCAGTGGCGCTTTGGATGCCGAGAGAATTCTGGGAGTGGAGACTGGTGGATGCCCACACACCGCCATTCGAGAAGACGCCTCCATCAATCTGGAAGCCATTGACCGCATGCTGGTGAGCTTTCCCAATGCAGACATTGTGTTCATTGAAAGCGGAGGGGACAATTTGGCCGCCACCTTCAGCCCAGAACTCAGTGACTTGACGCTTTATGTCATCGATGTGGCTGCCGGTGAAAAGATCCCTAGAAAAGGCGGGCCGGGCATCACCAAAAGTGATTTGCTGGTGATCAATAAAACCGATCTGGCGCCCCACGTGGGTGCCAATCTCGACATCATGCGAGAGGACGCCCACCGCATGCGCAATCACGCCAAGGGCTTGAAACCCTTTGTCTTTACGAACTTGAAAACTCTCACTGGTTTGCAAGAGGTGATCACCTTCATTGAAACTGAGGGACTCTTAAATTTGAACCCTTGAAGATCAATGACTCGAATCTGGATCAACTAGAGATGCGGTCAGCCTGAAATTCGGTGGATGAGACCACTCACGCGAACGGTTTTTTTACCGATGGCATATTCCAACAGTCCCGCTTTCGCTTGAACAATGGTGAGACAAGTTTTTGAGCGGGTGATGCCCGTGTAGAGCAACTCACGGCTGAGCGCTTGGTCCATGTGCTGGGGCAAGACCAACATGGCGTGATCAAATTCAGAGCCTTGCGATTTGTGAATACTCATGGCGTAGGCGGTTTGAACACCATCGAGCCGATTGAGCGCCACACTTTGAACACCGTCTGCGGCCAAAAAATACGCTTTCAATCGAGGCTCAGTTGACTCACCACCAACTGAGGGCAACACCAATCCGACGTCACCATTGGAGAGCTCGAGTTCGGGTTGATTTCGGGTGAGCATGATGGCTTTGCCGGCGTACCATGGACTCGAGTCATGAATGAAGCCGCGCGACTTGAGTGTCAACTCAATGGCCGCATTGACTGCCACCACACCCAAAGGGCCTTCATTGACCGCACACAGGATTCTGAATTGATCAAAACACGTCAAGATATTTTTGATGCAGGCCATCTGTTGATCGATCAATGCTGGGCGCTCGTCAAGCGCTTGCACCGCTGAATTGTTCAAAAAACCTGACACAGATCGCTTGGAGTCGCTCACGAACAAACCTTCTTGATAAGCCAAGTCAATCAAATCCCAGTAGGTCTTGAAGTGGGGAGTTAGCGCTCCAGAGTCTGCGCTATTGAGTCGACGCCCATGCAATGCAATGCCCAACATGGCTTGGAGATCTTCAGAGGTGTTCAAAGCAACTGCCAGCGTCGAATCGGCGCTTATCACACCAAGGGCCTCTTGAGCAGCACCGGTATTGACAGCACTGGAGAGCTGCGCAATGGGTCCGCGAAAGCGGTGACTTCGCTGCAGTTTGACCATGTGGTCGCCAATTGGGTTCGAGCCTGAGCCAAGGGCTTGAACCTTGGGGGAGAGCATGGCGTTGACCCGTTTGAGGTAATCGCTTACGGTATCTGTGTAAGCGCATGTCGACTCCAGCACTTGGGCTTGGCACAGTTCACCAAAAACAGAGCCTGCCTCCACCGATGACAATTGATTTTTATCCCCCAAAAGAATCAATTGAGTTGTTGGCTTCAAGGCCCGTAAGAGGGCCGACATCAATTCAATGCTGATCATGGAGGACTCGTCGATGACCAACAGATCCAAGTCCAGCGGATTGCCTTCGTGATAACGATAGGATCTCGAGCCCTTTCGTGCGCCCAAGAGTGAGTGCAAGGTTTTGGCGACACCTATGCGATCAAACTGCTGGGCTATGTGGTCTTGGACCTTTAATTTCTCACCGACATCCATTAATGAGCTCTGAATGGAGCGGTAAAGGCGAGAGGCGGCTTTGCCAGTTGGGGCCACCAAGGCGATCTTTTGAAGGGGGCCACCTTCCCTCAAGGCCAAAACCAAAGCGATCAGTCGAGCCACGGTGTAAGTCTTACCCGTACCCGGCCCACCCGTTATCAAGGTGAACGCCGAGCGCAATGCCAAAGCACAAGACACTTTTTGCCAATCCTCCTCGGCGACTGCGGTGTCAGCCTGGTAGCTCGGGAACAACAGCTTCAAAAGTTCAGTGGTCTTTTGCTCATCAACTGGCAAGAGTTGCTCGCACTTTTTGAGAACGGTTTGGGCAATAAAGGACTCACTTTGCCAATGTCGTCGCCAATACAAGATCAGTTCATCGCCGCGTTGGCTCAGCACCAAAGGCTGCCCGCGATCCATCACTGGCAACGGGGCACCTTCACGCACCAAGCCCTCCAGGGTTTCGAGTCGAACCAATGGACTGGCCAAGAGTTCATCGCGGTAGAGGATCGTGTTTTTGGGCAAACTCAAGCGAATCTCTGGGTACTCGTTCACAGCCGGCGACAAGCCCAAAAACGCCAAGCCTTGATCCAAAAGTTGATCGATCGACAAACAAGTGTGACCCAGTGATTCTGCATAAGACAACAAGGCGGTGGTGATGATCAAGACTCTGGACGATGTTGCTGGGTTGAGTCCATGAATGAAGGCCGCCATTGCATAATCAATGCTTCGGATCATCCCACTCGCAGCTGCCCTTTGGAGCAATCGAAGCGTTTCGGCTTGATGATCTGACGACTGTGAAGCACTCAGAAGCGAAAAATCAAACGACTGCTGATCGTGATTGGGATTAGTCATGCTGAGTCAGGGTAAATGACTCGACCGAGTCAATGGCTAGTTTTTGCGATGATGCACCCCCGAGAATGCTGCTGTCCAAGGCCTCGATCATCTCCAAGCTGCAAGCAACGGTGCAAATTCCCTGGCTTGGGGAGTCCACGCCTCTGAGGTACCACAGCATCCCCCCCCCGAGGTGCTCCGCTGCTTGGTACCGGGAACCCAGGCGCTTCTTGAGTAAACGATGCAAAGCGACCAAATAGATGGCCATTTGTAAGTCGTAACGGTTCTTGACCACATGGCGCTGCATGTTTTCCACCGAATAGGCATCCTCTTGCAAACCCAGGTCATTGGATTTGTAGTCAAGGAGCCAATAGCGACCGTCATGCTCAACGATCAAATCTGCAAAGCCCATCAATAAACCTTGCCAATGTTGAGACAGCAAGGTTTGCCGCTCCAAATGGGGGAAGATGAATTGCCGGCAGACACGCTCGATGTGGTGCGCATGGAAAGATTCGACGGGAAGCCAAAACTCCATCTCACACAGGTGCTTGGAGATCTCTTTTAAATTCACCCCAAGCTGCTGCAAAGGTAGCGTCACGATGGCCTCTAACCAAGCTGCAAAATCCTCCACCAACTGCTTTTTTACCTCAGCCAGATCGTCTCTCTCGCGCTCAAGTCCCAGGGAATGGACAGGCAGCTGAGTGGTGAGCTCCAGTGGCAAGGTCATGTCGATTTTGTGGCGTAATTTTTTTTGAAAAGCCGTGGAAGCGAGCGCATCCAATCCCTCTTGAATCATCCATTGCAAGGTGTCATGCATGAAGGTCCCCACTTTCATGCCCCCGGGCATCTCACGCCAGGAAAAGGCTGTACGCTCAGCCGACTGGGCCAGGGGTAGGACTTTGGGCTGCGGCGTCGAGTGAGGGGGGAGACGGTCTGCAGCCCGATCGTCCCCAGCCTCCCAAGCCAGCAATTCATCATCATTGACGACGCTCCCGCCCAAAAGCCCTGCGGCCATGGACACGTGGCTGCTGCTTCGGAGCAAGGATGAGAAACTTTGAATCTTAAAGTGCCGCTCAAAATGCGCGACATACGACCGCGGCGGCCTCAAGGGCGTGCTTGGACGATGGGTAACCAAGGCGTTGAGTTGGGTGTCATCGGCTTTGAGCAAGGCTCGAAGTTCCTGAAATAATCCTTCCCCGTGGTGGACATCAGTCCCTGCCCCTTGGCCTAGGTCCTGGTTGTCCTGGTTGTCCTGGTTGTCTTGCTTGTCTTGCTTGTCTTGGCGCCCTTGCTGCGATGAGTCGCCTTCATCTGTGGGCCCATCTTTCAACGCGGGCTGGAGAAAGACGCACTCTTCAAAGCCTGAAGATGCGCCTGCCTTGAAGAACTGATCAATTTGTGCCTCCCACTCATGGGGCTTCAAGCCCGTGGAAGTCGACCCCAACAAATAGCCCAAAGCGCTTCGATGTGTGAGATCCTTATGGGAGCGTCCGTCTTTGAAAAGTGAAAAACCCAGCCAAAGCGCGTATTTGGCACGGGTGAGGGCCACGTAGAGCAAACGCATGGACTCTCGAAGCTCTTCATCAATGCCTTCATCAGCATGGTCCGAAAGTATGGCCGAAAAGGGATGGACGGCCTCTTTTTTGCCAGCACGGCTATTGAACAAGGTCGGAAAAGGCAAACACACCAAGGGGAATTCCAAGCCCTTGCTTTTATGAATCGTGATGACCTTGACCAAATCGGCATCACTCTCGAGTCTGAGGATATGCTCGTCGGCTTCAAATCCTTGATCTTGAATGGTCGAGGCGAGCCACTTTTGCAAACTCTGCATCCCCACTTGAGTCAGACTCGCAACTTGGAGCAACTCCGAGAGGTGCAGATAATTGGTCAAACGCCGCTCGCCCTGCGGTGTGCTCAGCCATCTCTTGGGCAAAGACAATCGGTGCAAAGTGGCTCTGAGCATCGCCAATACACCCGAGTGCAACCACAGCTGGTGCAACTCAGCGATGATTTCACTGTAAGAGTCATAAACCCGATCGTCAGAGCCGAGGGCTTGGATCTCATCGATTTCCAAGCCCATCGTGGTTGTGGCCAGTCCTGCACGCACCTTGTCGGCAAGCCTCGGGTTGGCCACAGCATCCAACCAAAACATCAGGTCGCGGGCTTCTGTCGTTTGAAATACCGAATCTTTATCCGACAAAAAGACCGATGCCACACCCCGAAGACTGAGCGCATGTCGAACAGCGACGGACTCGTTGGCCGTGCGAACCAAGATGGCAATGTCAGCGGGTTTGATTTTTTTCGTTTTTTGATCTTCGCTATTGGTTGAACCAGAAACGAAAGACATGGCATCATCATTGAGCCAACTGACAATTTTTTCAGCGCAAAGGGCAGCAAATTTCTTTTTGATGTTTTCTGCATTGTTAGGAACCAAGTCACACACCATGCTCACACTGGGCATGCTGGCCTGCACACACGCGCCCTCTTGGCTACTGTCAATAGACTCAGCGCACTCTTGCGTTTGGATTATCCATTGCTCCAAACCATTGGCCTGTACAGGATGAAAAGGCAAGTCGTCGTCAGTTCCAATTTTGTACAAAAATGCCCCAAGCGGCGAATGGGTTTGGGCATATGAGAACCATCGATTGACCGCGTCGACCAAGGGCGCCGTTGAGCGGAAATTTTGCCCCAGGAAATAATGCCTGGGACTGGTGGCTGCCTTGGCTCGCATATAACTTTGAATGTCAGCACCACGAAAAGCGTAAATTGATTGCTTGGGGTCAGCAATAAGGCAAATCAAGTGGTGGCGGTCATTTTGATCAATCTCATAGATCGTATTGAAAATCGAGTACTGCAGTGCCGAGGTATCTTGAAATTCATCAATCAAAATCGCTGGGTATTGCTTTTTAATCAATCCCTTCAAAATAGTGGCATTGCCGTGGTGCAGTTTTGCATCCAACCTCAAGAGCAAATCGGTGAAGCCAAAGGTTGAATGTTGACGCTTGATGGCTTGGACTTTTC
>CAISQQ010000412.1 GCA_903887655.1 uncultured Burkholderiales bacterium | reverse complement strand
GCTTATAGAATCAAAGAACTGCTCCCCATAGGTTTCCATGATTTCCCTACTTATGACCACCATGCAAACCCCTTCAAAAGATCTCGACTGCCATGAAAACCTTAAAAAGCCCACGGCTCGGTGGACGAATCCACTGAGCAACGCACGCCTCAACACGGCCCAAAAGGGATTCACCTTGATTGAGCTCATGGTGGTCTTGGTCATCATTGGCGTCTTGGCTGCACTCATCGTGCCCAACGTCATCGATCGCGCCGATGATGCGCGAGTCACTGCGGCCAAAACGGATATCAACAACATCTCGCAAGCGCTCAAACTCTACAAATTGGACAATCAGCGATTTCCCGGGGCTGATCAAGGCCTGCAAGCATTGGTCGTCAAACCGACCGTGGGGGCCGTGCCCTTGAACTGGAAGCCCTACATCGACAAATTACCCGCCGACCCATGGGGACGCCCTTACCAATATTTGGTGCCGGGCATCAAGGGAGAGGTCGATGTGATGTCCTTTGGCGCAGATGGTCAAAGCGGTGGCGAGGGCAAAAATGCCGACCTGGGCAGTTGGCAATAAGAGAAGGCGGTCCATGCACAAGGGCCTTGGAGACCCCCCTCAAAGACCCGACTTGGGTTTTACCTTGCTCGAGCTTTTGGTCGTGCTTTTGATCATGGCACTGGGTTCGGCCGGTGTCGCTTTGTCTTTGCGCCAGTCGCCCGAACAGTCCTTGGAGCGCGAGGCGCAAAGGCTGATTTATTGGTTGGAGCTTGCTCGCACACAGTCCAGCACCCAAGGGCAGCGGATCCTTTGGCGCGCGAGTGAACAAGGCTATGTGTTTTCCAGCACAGGGCCCTCAAGCTTGCCCAAGGAGACCATCCCTTGGCTCGAAAGCACGACGCAGTTGATCTCACCGGTCAACGCCTTGGTGCTTGGGCCTGAGCCGATTTTGAGCCCCCAATCCGTTGAGCTGGGCGTGCTGCAACACAACGGCCTTCGCATCAAGGTGGGTACTCAGGGTCTAGAGCCCTTTGCCATTGAGCGTTGAGCGTTGAGACTTTTCAAACCATGACCCGCCCCACCAACTTCCCCCCTCTTGCATCCCAGAAAAGTCAAGGATTTACCTTGATCGAGGTGCTGGTGGCCTTGTTCATTGTGGCGCTCACCCTGATCACCGGCATCAAAGCGTCCAGCACCCTCATGCAAAGCGCAGAGCGCCAACAAAGCACGCTTTTGGCACAGCTGTGCATTGACAATTATTTGGTCGGACTTCGCCTGAGCAAACAACTCCCGGGCACGGGAGAGCAGCTGAGTGTTTGCCAACAGGCCGCTCAAAGCATCACCTTGAGGGCGCAGATCAACACCACACCGAACCCAAGTTTCAGACGGGTGGACATCCAAGCCTTTCAGCGCGATACGCCCGTTTTAACAGTGAGCACGGTGCTGGGTCAATTATGAAAGCACCTTCGCGCACCCTGTTCAGCGGCGATGTTGCTCAAACCCAGAAGACCCACAGAGTGCTGGGCTTCACCTTGATTGAAGTGCTCCTGACTTTGTGGATCATGTCCATCATGGCGCTCATGAGTTGGCAATCGATTGATGCCATGGTTAGAGTCAGAGAGCAAAGTTTATCCAGTGTGACTGACCTCTCGGTGGTCCAAACCGCCTTGGCTCAGTGGCAAACCGATCTCGATCAAGCCCTCAGCGCAGACGCAAGCGCTCAAATGCCTGGCATTGACTGGGATGGGCAAACGCTCAGAATGATTCGCACCAGCAGTGCGCCTTGGAGTGCACAAGGGGACCCTGGGCTTTGGGTGGTGGCATGGACGGCCAGAATGGTCTCCAGCGAAGAACTGGCCAGCCAACATTCGGGGCAACGCTTGCCCGGTCTGTATTGGCTGCGCTGGCAGTCTCCAAGCTTCACAGCCCGAAACGATTTAAGTCGCCATTGGCAAAGCGCTGCCAGTTGGGGCAAAAATGCAAGCCAAGAAACGAAAGCCTTTGAAACCTTGTTGTTTC
>CAISQQ010000411.1 GCA_903887655.1 uncultured Burkholderiales bacterium | reverse complement strand
TCGAGAGCTTGTGGTTTTTCCAGCAAGTGGCTCCAAGAGGTGTTGCGCGATACGTTGGGTTTCACCGGCGCGATTGTGAGCGATGATTTGTCCATGCAAGGCGCTCGCGAAATAGAGGGCCAAGCCTGCAGTTATGCGCAGGCCGCTGTGCACGCCTTGAATGCGGGCTGCGATTTGCTGCTTCTTTGCAATCAAAGTGTGATCCCAGAGGGTGAGAAATCGAACAAGACACTTGACCATTTTCTCGATGACTTGACCCGCTCATTGCTGCGCCAAGAGTGGCTCGAAAGCGAAGAGAGTGAACTCAGGCGGCGCGCACTCTTGGGGGTCGGCCCGGCCAAATCTTGGTGGGACTTGGTGCGCGAGCCGCGCTATATCCAAGCCATGGAGTTGTTGGCTCAAATCCCCCACCAATAATTACAAGGGCAAGTCACTTTTTCGCTCCAATAGCGGTTAGACTGAAGAGGATGGATCAAAGCGCTCGGGCTTTGGGGTGCAGGCCCCGAGCCGGTTGTGCTTTGAGACGGGTTGGAGTCGGTTGGGGGCAAGCACGACCCCTGAACTTATTTTGAGGCAAGATGTTGGGTTGCCAAATCTGAATTCGACCGAGAACTCACCCCAGCCATGCTCTGAAAGTTGGAGCATGCTTTTAACCTCTGAACTTGTGAACCATGGCCACACCCAATTACAACTACGAAAAACGTCAACGCGAGTTGGCCAAAAAGAAAAAGAAAGAGGACAAACTCAAAGAGAGGGAAATCCGCAAGGCCGATCCAGCGGATTTTTCAGGCTCTTCATCGGGTTTGGGTGTGCCGCCTGCGGCCTCAGCTCCACCAGTTCAGCCAGTTCAACCCCATCCCCTTGAGCCTCATCCAGAGCCCAAGGCTTAAACACCAAGGCCAACGCACCAAAGCGCGCCCCTTCTCCCTCTCGCTGCCGACTCAGTGCTCTTTTTTGAGCGCAGGAAATAAAATCACGTCCCGGATGCTGGCGCTATCGGTGAGCAGCATCATGAGGCGGTCAATGCCGATGCCACAACCGGCTGTGGGCGGCATGCCGTATTCCAACGCCGTCACAAAGTCATGGTCATAAAACATGGCTTCGTCGTCGCCCGCGTCTTTTTGCGCGACCTGGGAGGCAAAGCGCTCGGCTTGATCTTGGGCGTCGTTCAACTCGCTAAAGCCGTTGCCAAATTCTCGCCCCGTCACATAAAGCTCAAAGCGCTCGGTGACGTCTGGGCGGGTGTCGCTTGCGCGCGCCAGGGGAGAGATCTCGACGGGGTGCTCGCAGATGAAGGTCGGCTGCCAGAGCTTTTCTTCAATCGTCTCTTCAAAATAGCTCACTTGTAGCGACGCCAAAGATGCGTTGGAGTTCACCTCAACGCCAAGCTTCAAGAGCGCATGGCTCAGCGCTTGGGGATCCAAAACATTGAGCTCAGCGGGTGCATACTTTTGCAGTGCCTCAACGATCGTCAACCGTTCAAACTCAGCCCCCAGGTCCACCGTTTTGCCGGCATAGGTGAGCGTCGTTGTCCCCAAGGTTTGTAGCGCCACGTGGCGGATCAAGTCTTGCGTGAAGCTCATCAAATCGAGGTAATTCCAGTACGCCGCATAGAACTCCATCATGGTGAACTCAGGGTTGTGGCGCACCGACATGCCTTCGTTTCTGAAGTTGCGGTTGATCTCAAACACCCGCTCAAATCCACCCACGATCAAGCGCTTCAAGTAAAGCTCAGGCGCGATGCGCAAAAACATGTCTTGATCTAGCGCATTGTGGTGGGTGATGAAAGGCTTGGCATTGGCCCCGCCTGGGATGGGGTGTAGCATGGGCGTTTCGACTTCCAAAAACTGGTGCTCGAGCATGAAGCCACGCAAACTCGAGACCGCTTTGGAGCGCAATTGAAAGCGCTCGCGCGTGCTCTCGTCCATCATCAAATCAATGTAGCGCTGGCGGTATTTGACCTCTTGGTCTTTCATGCCGTGGAATTTGTCAGGCATGGGGCGCAAACTCTTCGTGAGAAGGCGAAGTGTCGTGGCATGGATGGAGAGCTCACCTGTTTTGGTGATGAACAAGGTGCCTGTGCAGCCCACGATGTCGCCCAAGTCCCAGTGCTTGAACTGCTCATACAGTTCCTCACCCAAGGCCTCTTTGGTGACATAGACTTGGATGCGCGAGGTGCTGTCTTGCAAGGTGGCAAAACTCGCCTTGCCCATCAGCCGCTTGAGCATCATGCGACCGGCCACACTCACTTTGACTTGCTCGGCTTTGAGGGCGTCGGGGTCGGCTTGGTTGTAGGCCAGATGCAGCGCGCGCGCGCGGTGCTCGGGCTTGAAGTCATTGGGAAACGCCACCGGGCCACCGCTGGCTTGGGTCTCTTTGATCGTTTTGAGTTTGCCCAGGCGCTCGAGCACCAACTGGTTTTCATCGACTGGCGCGACTGCGTCGCTGCCAGCTGGCGCGTGGTGGGGGTCGTCTTGGGTTGGCGATGCGGTCATGGCGTGAATTTCTTTGAGCGTGAAGGAAAAAGGGAGTTGAGTCGAGCCAGGGCTCCAGTGGACAGGCGTGACCCAAGCGGGCTCACGCCGTGTTGCTCGCTCGCTTAGAGCACCGCCTCGGCGGGTTGCTTGAGCAAAATGGCCAAACTGGTGGCGATGGTTTTGCGCAAATCGCGTCGATCACAGATGAAGTCCAAGGCGCCTTTGGTTTGTAAAAACTCCGAGCGCTGAAAACCTGCAGGCAAGGTCACCCGCACCGTGCTCTCGATCACGCGCGGGCCGGCAAATCCAATGAGCGCTTTGGGCTCGGCAATCACCAAGTCCCCGAGGAAGGCAAAGCCCGCAGAGACTCCGCCCATGGTGGGGTCGGTGAGCACACTGATGTAGGGCAGTCCTTTTTTAGCCAAACGGGTCAAGGCGGCGTTGGTTTTGGCCATTTGCATGAGAGACAAAAGTCCTTCTTGCATGCGAGCGCCCCCGGTGGCGGTGAAGCAAATGAAGGGGACTTTTTGCTCGATGGCCGTGGTCACCCCACGAACAAAGCGTTCTCCGACCACCGAGCCCATGCTCCCACCCATGAAATCGAATTCAAAGCAGGCCACCACCACATTGATGTCGTGCACGCTGCCACCCATCACCACCAGCGCATCGGTCTCGCCCGTTTGCTCAATGGCCGCCTTCAAGCGCTCTGGGTATTTGCGCGAATCCTTGAACTTCAACGCATCCACTGGCAAAACCTCTTGGCCCACCTCATAGCGTCCTTGGGGGTCTAAAAAAGCGTCCAAGCGTTTCCTCGCACTCATGCGGTGGTGGTGAGCGCAGCTGGGACAGACGTTTTGATTCTGTTCCAAATCATTTTTGTACAGCACCGTCTCGCAGCTCGGACACTTGATCCACAAGCCCTCGGGTACGCTGCGGCGATCGGCCGGATCGGTGTGTTGAATTTTAGGCGGCAGTAATTTTTCTAACCAACTCATGGGAATCGTCCTCTAAAAATAGGGCTGAAGTCTGTCCGTCGTGGGTTTGTTCGCCGGCTCACGGTGTTACCTCGGGCACTGCCCTGGATCAAAGGGCTGGTCTTTCAACAAAACCCATCCCATTGCAGCCCATGGGGTTTGGTGTTCACCCAAACGAGACACACCATGGGGCATTATCCCTCGCTCCAAGGGGAGACTCAGCTCGGTGTGTCCAAAGCGTGTCGAATTTTTTGCAAAAACTCTGCCAAGCGCTGGCTGGCCTGCGAGAGCTCACCGTCTTGAATAATTTCAATGAGTCGGGTGCCAATCACCACCGCATCGGCCACTTGGGCCACGGAGCGGGCACTGTCTTCGTTTCGAATCCCAAAGCCCACCCCCACCGGAATGCTCACATGCTCACGGATGATGGGCAGCATGCGGTCCACCGCCTGGGTGTCCAAGTGGGCCGCCCCGGTGATGCCTCTGAGTGAGACGTAATAAACGTAGCCGCTGGCGACTTTTGCAACGGTGGCCATGCGCTCGGTTGTGCTCGTGGGGGCCAACAAGAAGATCAAGTCCATGCCGTGGGCTCTGAGCGACTCAGACAGGGAGACGCATTCCTCTGGGGGGTAATCCACCACCAAGAGTCCGTCAACACCGCTCAAGCTCGCATCTCTCACAAAGGCGCCCTCGCCATGCAGGCCTTCATAGTGTTCAATGGGGTTGGCGTACCCCATGAGCACCACCGGTGTGGAGGCGTCGCTTGCACGAAACTCGTGCACCATGCGCAAAACAGCGCTCAAATCGACACCTTGGGCGAGCGCATGTTCACCCGCTTTTTGAATGACGGGCCCGTCTGCCATGGGGTCACTGAAAGGGACCCCAAGCTCGATGATGTTGGCGCCACTGAGCACGGCCGAGTGCATCAACTCAACCGTCATGGCCGGGTTGGGAAAGCCCGCCATCAAGTAGGGGATCAAGGCCACTTGGTGCTCAGCCCTGAGGGCGTCCAAGGTGTGCTTGATGCGCTCGCGGCGGGATGCGTCTGGGGAGATCTCGGGGGGGGTGGTCTGCGTGAGCTTCATGCGCCGCCTCCAAGGCTGGTGGGCATGTGCACCATGCTCGTCTTGGAGCCTTTGACCTCTTGGCCGCGGCAAGACGGGCGGCAATAAAAGTCGGCCTGGCTCAAATCGGCCACGGTGCCAATGTCTTTGTCGCCTCTGCCTGAGAGATTGACCAAAATGGATTGGTCCGAGCGCATGGTTTTGGCCAACTTCATCGCATAGGCCACCGCGTGGCTCGACTCCAAGGCGGGGATGATGCCTTCTTTGCGGCACAGGTAGTGAAACGCATCCAAGGCCTCTTGATCGGTGATGCCCACGTAGGTCGCTCGCTCGGTGTCTTTGAGAAAGGCGTGCTCGGGCCCCACACCCGGGTAGTCAAGACCGGCCGAGATGCTGTGCGTCTCGGTGATTTGTCCCTGATCGTTTTGCAGCACATAGGTGCGGTTGCCGTGAAGAACCCCCGGCGTGCCCCTGAGCAGCGAGGCCGAATGCTTGCCGCTGTCGAGCCCAAGACCGGCGGCCTCCACGCCAATGAGGCGGGTGTTTTCAAAATTAATGTAGGGGTGAAAAATGCCCATGGCGTTGCTTCCCCCACCCACACAGGCCACCACCGCATCGGGTTGACGGCCGTGGTGCATGGAGGGCATTTGTTCAATGCACTCTTTCCCAATCACACTTTGAAAGTCTCTCACCATCATGGGGTAGGGGTGCGGGCCTGCGACCGTGCCGATGATGTAAAAGGTGTTGTCCACGTGCGTGACCCAGTCGCGCAAGGCCTCATTGAGTGCGTCTTTGAGTGTTTGTGAGCCGCTGGTCACGGGCACCACCGTGGCCCCCAAGAGTTTCATGCGGTAGACATTGGGGCTTTGGCGCATGACGTCTTCTTGGCCCATGTAGACCACGCACTCCAGACCATAGCGCGCACAAATGGTGGCGGTGGCAACACCATGTTGGCCCGCCCCTGTCTCCGCGATGATGCGGGGCTTGCCCATGCGTTTGGCCAGCATCGCTTGGCCAATGGTGTTGTTGATTTTGTGCGCGCCCGTGTGATTCAAGTCTTCGCGCTTGAGGTAAATTTGCGCACCACCCATGTCTTGACTCATCCGAGCCGCGTGATAGATGGGCGAGGGTCGCCCCACAAAGTGCTTGAGCTCGCTGTGAAATTCGGCCAAAAAGGCTGGGTCGTTTTGGTAGTGAGCGTAAGCCTCAGACAGCTCTTGGATGGCATGGGTGAGGGTCTCGCTCACGAAACTGCCACCAAATCGGCCAAAGTGGCCGCTGGCATCGGGTTGTTGATAGGATGTCGTCATAGAGAAAAGCATTCCAGTGAAAAATGAACCGGGCAAAGGGGGGCGGGCCTCAGGACTTGGGCGTGACCTCCAGTGTACCCAAGGGACGTTGAGCCGCCCGAGCCGCTTGGATGAATTGACGGATCAATTCGGGGTCTTTCACCCCCCGATCTCGCTCCACGCCTGAGCTCACGTCCAGACTTAAGCTTTTCACCCGCGGGGACAATCTCTCCACCGCTTCAGCAACGTTGTCGGCTGTGAGGCCACCGGAGAGCACCAAGTGGGCATCGAGCTGTTCAGGGATCAAGGACCAGTCAAACCGTTGTCCGCCGCCGCCGTAACCCGGCACCATTGCGTCCAAGAGCACAGCATGGGCGTTTTTGTACTGGTTCACGCATTTTACGAGGTCAAAAGTGCTGTGTTGCCCCGAGCCTGAAGGATGCGGCTCGGGGAGGGGAATGCGGATGGCGCGAATATAGCGCAGTCCGGTGAGGTGAGACATCTCTTGGCAAAACTCAGCGCTCTCGTCGCCATGGAACTGCAGCCAAGCCCCAGGCACCGCCCGGGCGGCCTCGAGAATGGTCTCGCGCGAGGCGTTGACCACGAGCAGCACCGGTGAGACAAAAGCGGGCAGCCGTTGCGCCAAGGCTGCAGCACGGGCAATGCTCACCACCCTGGGGCTGGGTGGGTAGAGGACCAAGCCAATGGCTTGGGCGCCGGCATGAACAGCGGCGTCCACATCGTGTTCGGTGGTGAGACCACAAATTTTGATGGGAATGTGCAAGGTGTTCATCGAAAAAAGTCAGGCATAGGGCGTTGGATCGTGTTGGGCGAGCCCGCTGGCTCTTGGGGCCGTGGACTCAAAGCCCCACAACCCCCCAATCATAACGCTCATGCGCCATGGGCAACTCCCACACAGGGTCATAAACGGGTCCAAGGAAATACAAGCCATCAGCGGCAAAGGTGGGGGCGGCGGCTCGTCGGTCTTTGGCCTCAATCACCTCGGTGAGCCACTCGGGTTCATGCTCGCGCGCACCGACTTGGACCAAGCAGCCCATGATGTTGCGAATCATGTGGTGCAAAAACGCATTGGCTTGGATTTCAAAACGCACATAGCCTTGGGGCAGGGTGTCGTGGTCGGTGAAACCCGCACTGGCATTGGGGCTCGCCGCAGGCGTCGCCTCGGGTTGTGAGCCCCAGGCGGGGGCACGCTCAATGCGCGAGATGCTCGCGTGTTCAATGGTTTTGATAGGGGACAAGGCCTGGCACTGGGCCGCACGAAAAGAGCTGAAGTCGTGCTCCCCGATTAAGTACTGGCAAGCCGCTTGCATGCGAGCGGTGTCAAGCCGTTGGTGAAACCAGCCCACGCGTTGGTAGGACAAGCTCGGGCGCACCGGTGAGTCCGAGAGCAAGTAGGTGTACTTTCTGGCCC
>CAISQQ010000410.1 GCA_903887655.1 uncultured Burkholderiales bacterium | reverse complement strand
CGAGCATCGCCACATCGGGTGCGACCGGGGGGGTAAACACGGGCTTCAACTCCGCGGGGTGTGGCTCGGGCAGCATGGCCTTTTGCACATCAATGGCAATCTCAATGCTCACTGGCCCACACGGGGCGGTGTGGGCCACGCGGGAGGCTTCTTTCAAAATGGCGAGCGCCGTTTGCGGGTTTCGAATGCGGTAGGCGGCCTTGCTCACCGCTTTGAGCATGCCCAGTTGATCGGGGGCTTCGTGAATAAAACCGTAGTCGAGATCGACATACTCCGAGTCTATTTGACCGGTCAAGTGCAGCATCGGCGTGCCCGCTGTCATCGCTTCCACCAAGGCCCCTGCTGCGTTGCCCGCCCCGGTGCCGGTGCTCGTGACAAAGACACCCGTGCCTCGCGTCACCCGCGCATAGGCATCGGCCATGTTGCAAGCACCCGCCTCGCCCCGGGCGGGGACGAAGCGAATGCCCTGGGGCAAATGCTGGCGCTTAAAAAACGCATCCAAGATGGGCAAGTTGTGAATCGACACCACACCAAAAGCGGCGCGCACCCCTGAGGCTTCTAAATAGCGGGCAATGAGTTCACCCACGGTGATGGTGTTGGGGGGGGTGGGCAGGCTTTGGGTCATGGTGGGTGGAGTGCAATGGGCTTAAAAAAATGGAAATCGGTGCAGTTAGAAACGCTCGCTCCCTAAGCTGCACAAAGTGCGCTTGACGCGCGCGTCAACGCCGAACGCTCAAGGGGGCGGTAACCCAAGAGCGCGGACAACTCCAGGGCCGCGCCTTGGATGTCGGCCACCAAGGTGTCCAGACTCGTGGGGTCAATTTTTTGAGAAGGCACCGTGATGCTCACCGCCGCCACCACTTGTGCAGACTGGTCACGCACAGTGGCGGCGATGGTGGAGATCCCCATCTCAAAGCCGCCTTGGCTGATGCCGAAGCCTTGGGCGCGGACCTGGCTGGTCAGCTCATAGAGCCGCTCGAGCGTGGTGGGGGTCAATTCGGTGTAAGGCGTCAAGGGGGTCTGGCCATACAAGGCCCCCAAGGCCTCCCACGACAAGTCGCTCATGAGCACGCGGCCGATGACGGTGGCGTGCGCGGGCAGTCGAGCGCCGACTTGAAGCGAGTTAAAAAGCGATTGGGCACCCAGCACCTTGGCCACGATCACCACTTGCGTCTCATCTCGCACCACCAAGTGGCTTGAGAGTCCGGTGCGCTCACTCAGGCCGAGCAAAATCGGTTGTGCCAAATGGGTGATCTCTAGCGACGCCAACAAGCCAAACCCCAAGCGCAGCACCGCCAAGCCGAGTTGGTACTGCGAGGAGTCGCCCACGCGCTGCACAAAGCCCATGAGCTCCAGGGTTTGCAAAATGCGAAACACCGACGCGCGGGGCAACTTCAAGCGCCGGGCCAACTCGGCACCGGTGAGTGGCTTGCTCTCGCGAGAGAACTCCCCCAGGAGCTCCAAGCCACGCTGCAAAGCCGGCACGGTGTAGCGATGGGTGTCTTTGCCTTGGGTCATGCCGCTTTCACCTCAGGGCCTGGGTTGAACAACAGCTCAATCACCGCTTGCGCACTTTGCAAATGGCACGCGTGTCCACTCCCGGGCAAGACCTGGTGCGGCACCTGGCCCGCGGTGGCAACCGCTTGGCATGACGCCAGCGGCGTGATCACGTCGCCGTCGCCCGAGGCCACTGCGAGAGAGCAAGGCAGCGCACCCACTAAACTGAGCAAATCGGCATTTGCCAGCATGTGGGTGGCTTGCGTGTAGCCGCTCGGGGTGACTTGGGCCATGATGTGCTTGACGTAGGCCAAGAGCTCAAGATAGGCCGCCCGATCTGAAGCCGTCTGCGCGTTGGTGCTCTCGTGGAGCATGGCGTGGCCACGCTGATCGGCCATGCCTTTGGGGCCCAGGCGTTGAAGGTTGTGCAGTCGCTCATCGCGCTTACTCGCGCGCAAGGCCTCGCTCGATGCCCCATAACCAATCGCTGGGGCCAACAACACCAAGCGCTTCACGCGCTCGGGACGCGCCAAGGCGGCCGAGGTCGCCATCAAGCAGCCGAGCGAATGTCCCACCAAGGTGAGAGGAGCAATGGGCTCGATGGGCGCGGTGGGCGCGGTGGGAGGGAGGGACCCGGTTTGCGAGCGAGCGCGCTGCGCCTCCCAGGCGTCAAGCCACGCCCAAAACGCTGCCCCATAGTCTTGGGGGCTGGGCTGGGGATCGCGCAAGGGGGTGCTTTGTCCGTAGCCTGGCGCGTCCCAAGCCAAAACCACACCCGCTGAAGGCGTCTGGGCCGCTTGATCACTCACCCACTGCAGCTGCTGGACCCAACTCGCACTGCCCGAGCCAATGCCGTGCAAGAGCACATGCGTCAAGGGTGTTGCTGAGGTGGCTGGGGTGGCTGGGGTGATGCTGGACCCCGTCATCCCCGGCACGGCCCATCGATAAGACATCTGGGCCACGCCACTCGCACTGGTGTACGCACACACCTGGGGCGAGAAGGCCTCGTGGAGCTGCATCAACGTGAGGGATGGGTGGTGCATGGATTGGATCTTGGTGTGGATCTTGGTGTGACGCTAGGGATGGCTCTTGGGGTGACGTGTGGGAGGGTTGGGTATCTGTTGCAAGATGGTGCTGGCGTCCAATCGCCACCCCCTCATTTGCGCTTGATCTTGGCCAACGGACTGTTGGGGGGGTAGACCGGTGTGATGGGTTTGGGTGAACCGAGCATCACGCACATCAAGGCGTCCTCGTCGCCAATGTTGATCTCTTCACGGTAAACGCCCGGCGGCACGGAGATCAAGTCACGGTCGGTGAGGATGTGCTCCCAAGTTTGACCGTCTTTTTCGCAAATGACTTTCATTCGACCGCGGATCAAAAAGAACACCTCCTCGACATCCCAATGGATGTGCGAGGGGCCCTCGTGGTGAGCGGGAATGACCATGGTGGAGAAGGTGAAGTGTGAGGACGCGATGGTGTTGACATCCTTGGCCACGCCAGTGCCCCCGGTGCCCACGTAGCGCATTTGCGCGCGCCCATACTTGGGGTCAAAGTCGGCTTGAAACTTGAGCGCGTCCCAGTCGTAGCGGCGAGACGCGTAGGTGGCCACGCGGCTTTGCATCCAATCTGAAAAACTCATGCCCGCGGGCTGGACCAATCCGGCTTGGATGACCGCTTCGCTGGGGGTCAAGGGGTCCATGAGGCCGTGCTCGTTGAAGACCGGTTCGTTGGCTGCTGAATTCATAAGGGGCTTTCTCTGAGGGTCAAACAAAAAAACATCAATTCATCACAAATCCGCCGTTGATGGGGATCACCTGTCCGGTGATGAAGCCACTGGCGGGACTGAGTAAAAACAACACGGCGCTCGAAAGATCGTCGGGCACTTGAGCTCGGGGGATGGCGCGGCCCTTCATGTAGTGCTCATGGCGGTGGGCAGGCACGTATTGGGTGGCCTCCACCAAGGTCAGTCCTGGGGCAATGGCGTTGACCGTGATGCCTTTGGCACCGAGCTCTCGCGCCATGGAGCGCGTCATCGCCATCACCGCGCCTTTGCTCGCAACATAGGCCATCAAATTGGGTGCGCCCCAAAGCGCGGTGTCGGAGGACAAATTCACAATGCGCGCGTGGGGACTTTGCTCTAAAAAAGGCAGCGCAAATTTGCTCACCAGCCAAGGCGCGCGAACATTGACGGCCATCACATCGTCCCACACCGACTCGCTCAAGTCCTGCAGGGCCACCCCGCCAGAGTTGGTGATGGCCGCGTTGTTGATCACCGCATCAAGACCCCCCAGCCACTGAGCGGCTTGCTCCACCATCGCTTGGGTACTGGCCGAGCTTCTCAAGTCCACACTCACAAAATGGGCCCGTTCACCCAACTCAGTCGCAAGCGCTTGGCCCTCCGGGGCCAATACATCGGCCAACACCACCCGAGCACCACTTTGGATGACGGCCTTGGCAAATTCGGCACCCAAGCCCCGGGCCGCGCCCGTGATCAAGACCCGAAGACCTCGCAAGGCCTCAGGAGAGGGGTTTGGAACAAGGGTCTCAGGCATGTTGACGCTCCATAGAGGGCAAGTAATGGAGCACTTGGTTCTCCACATAAACAACGGCGTAATAGGCCACGATCCCAATGACGGTGAGGCCCGCAATCACCACAAACACCGCCGCCGTGTTGCCCTCCCCTTCAAAGAAGACCAACAAGTAACCCAGACCCATATTGCCCCCGACGAGCTCGCCCACCACCACGCCAATGACGGCCAAGGTGCTGGCAATGCGCAGCCCCGAAAACAAAGCGGGCAAGGTGCTGGGGAACTCCACGTTTCTGAACACTTGCCAGCGGTTGGCAGAAAAAGAACGCGCCAAATTGATCATATCCACATCCATGGTGCGCATGGCTTGGAGCACATTGATCAAAACCGGAAAGAACACAATCAATATGGCGACCAAGATTTTGGGATAAAGGGTGTAGCCCAGCCACATCACAAACAAGGGGGCAAAGGCCACCTTGGGAGCGATCTGAAGCGCCAAGAGGTAGGGCGAGAGCACCGCCTCCACGCGGGGACACACCCCCAGGGCGTAGCCGATGCCCGCGCCCAAGAGGCCCCCCAAGATGAAGCCCACGGCGACCTCCAGCGCGGTGACACCGGTGTGCCAGAGCAAATGCTCGGCAGACCAAATCTGCTGACCCACCGAGAGCACTTTGGTGAAGTTGGGCAAGATGAAGGGCGGCACGCCCAAGGCGGCAGGCCCCCATTGCCACAGGGCCAAAAAGACGATGAGCACCAGCCCACTCCAGAGTGCAGTGTGAAAGGCTTGGGGTGGGGTTGAATTCATGGGTGGATGTGCTCAATCGATCGTGCGAGTTCTTAAGATACTGGAGACCCTGAAGGTGCTTCAAGTCTTGACGACATGAATCATCTGAAAGACCCGATAGGTCCTCAAGATCGTTCAGCTCTTGAGGGCCTGGAGGGTCTAGGGGGTCTTATTTGCCCGTGACAAATTGGTTGGTGTACAGATCCTTCAAGGCAGCCGGCTGGGCCACGATGCCATTGGCGATGTAGAACTTTTGCAAATCCGCCAAACGGCTCTCATCCATGGTGCCAGGCACTTTTTGGTTGGCGTAGACGTACTGGTTGTAAAAGGCAAACATTCTCTCGATGCTGTCCTCATGGCCTTTGTAGTTGGTGACGACACTCACGTAGGCCTTGGCGGCTTCTTTGGGTGACGCCATGATGTCTTTCATGCCCTTGAGTGTGGCGCGAACGAGCTTTCTCACCAACTCAGGATTTTTTTCGATGGTCTCATCGGAGACCAAAATCGCTTGGGCCATGCTCTTGAAGTACACATCGGAGGGGATGATCGAGACTTTGGCGCCCGCTTCCATGGCCATCACGGTCCAGTCGGGCGTGGAGGCCATGGCGACGGATTTTTTGCTCACAAAGAGCTGCCACACGCCGGCAGGACCAGCGGCCTGGATGTCCAAATCACTCTTGGTCAAACCCGCTTTGGAGAGCATCCCAAGGAGGGCGTAGTAGGTGGTGTCGGTGTAAGCAATGGTGGTGACGGTCTTGCCTTTGAGCTCGCGCGGGCTCTCGATGTGGGCGTCCTCGTGACTGACGAGTTGCATCAAGGAGCCCGCCCCCAAGACAGCAACTGCCTTCACAGGAATGCCTTGCGCTCTGGCGATGATGGGGGTGTCGCCAATGGCGCCGCCAATGACCGCATTGCCCGCACCCACTTGCTTGGCCACGTCCACGCCGCCCCGCCCGGTGACAAAATTCACTTTCAAGCCCTCTTGGGCGTAGTAGCCCTTGGCCTGGGCGATCATCCAAGGCCCAAACGCGGGCAAGTTGCTCGGGGCGGGCAACAAGTAAGTGATTTCTTGCAGCTCAGCCGCGCCTGAGAAGGCCGTGAGTCCCACGCTCATCAGCACCAAGACCAGTGCACGAGAGATCCAAGCGCGTGAGCGCAAAAAAGAAGAAGGCACGTTTAGCATGTTGAGCTCCAAAAAAAAGAAAGAGACAAAAAACTTCAAACTACACATTCAAACTAGACATTCAAACCGACCCGATCAACCCCACCCCTTCAATGCAACTCCTTGTTGGCATCGAGCTTCAAGAGATCCATCAACCAGCCCACATAGTGGTTCATCTGCGGGTGTTTGCGCCGCGACAAGGGATCGTGGCGATCGGGCAACTCCACGATGATTTCATTGACAATGGTCCCGGGTCTCTCGCTCATGACCAAGATGCGATCCGACAGCGTCACCGCCTCGGTCAAATCGTGGGTGATGAATAGAGCGGTTTTTTGTTGCGCGTGGATGGTGGTGGCGAGGTCTTGCTGCAAGATCATTTTCGTTTGCGCGTCCAGCGCAG
Source organism: uncultured Burkholderiales bacterium (assembly GCA_903887655.1). Classification (GTDB taxonomy): domain Bacteria; phylum Pseudomonadota; class Gammaproteobacteria; order Burkholderiales; family Burkholderiaceae_C; genus Limnohabitans. Next base: position 312 of record CAISQQ010000410.1, on the reverse strand, counting down.
AAAACGGCTCGTCCATCAACAGCACGATGGGGTCGACCGCCAGGGTGCGCGCCATCGCCGCGCGCTGTCTCATGCCGCCCGAGAGTTGGTGTGGGTAGTGAGACTCAAAGCCCTTCAAGTGGCACTGGGCCAAGAGCTTCAAAGAGACGGCTTCGCGCTCCTTCAAAGGCACACCCCGAATTTCGAGGCCAAACTCCACATTCTTGGCAATGGTGCGCCAAGGCATCAAGAGGTCTTTTTGCAGCATGAAGGCGACGTGGGCGTTGGGGCCACTCACGCGCTCGCCATCCACATACACCTCGCCCTGGGTGG
>CAISQQ010000409.1 GCA_903887655.1 uncultured Burkholderiales bacterium | reverse complement strand
CCACCACTCTGGCGTTGGGTGCACTGGGATTGACCTCCAAGTTTTCGAGCATCGACATGAAGGCCACTCGTTGATTCAAATCCTGAGGAGCCCTGACTGAAATGGATGTTCCATCCAACGACTGGGCCACATCACCGCCAAATTTCTCGTTGATGGCATTGACAACACTGGCGTTGGTGGAAAAATCGTTGTCTCTCAAATTCAACACCAATTCTTCGGCTTTTTCAAACGGTGTGTCAACCATGCGCTCCACGATCGCGCCTGCTGGCACCCTGGCTGAGGTGGGCACGCCAATGGCGACTTTGGAGCCTGCAGCGGCTGCGTCTATACCGGTTGCGGTCACCGAGCCCTGAGCCAGTGCATAGATCTCACCATCGACCCCTCTCAACGCTGTCAAAATCAAACTCCCGCCCCTTAAACTGGTGGACTTACCAATGGCGGAAACGTTGATGTCAATTTTTTGTCCTGGCTTGGCAAAACCCGGTAAATCGGCGGTGACGAGCACGGCAGCCGTATTTTTGATATCCACCCGAGCGGCAGAGGTCACTTGTTCGAAGTCAGACAAGGGTCCGTCAATTCTCACACCCAACTGCGACAACATGGCTTTCATACTTTGCGTGGTGAATGGAACAGATGCGTCGTCTCCTGTGCCTTGCAAACCAACGACCAAACCAAAACCCACCAACTGGTTCGAGCGTTGTGCGGCCAAGGTGGCCAAGTCCTTGATTCGGTCAGCCCAGACAGACTGACTTAAAAGAACACCAGCGATAAGGATGAGATTGCGTAACATTTTGGGGCTCATGGGTTGACTTGTTCGAATGAATGGATTCAAAAGGGCCAGTATTTGTGCATCAAGGTCGTGCCCCAACCTGCCTTGGTCGCGTTGGCCAAGTCACCTGAGCCACGGTAAGAAATTTGTGCATTGGCCAAGCGCAACGATTGAACGGTGCCGTTGGGTCCAATATCTTGTGGGCGGATCACACCTGAGACTTGAATCACTTCTGTGCCTTCGGCCAAGCCCAATTTCTTTTCGCCCGTGACCATCAAGTTGCCATTGGCCAAAATCTCTATCACCGTCACGGCAATAGAGCCTGTGAGGCTGGCTTGTTGTGCCGCTTGTCCTGTACCGTTGCTCGATACTTCGCCTTTGCTCAAATCGAGTCCAGCCAAGAGGGGGGATTTGGCCAAGGTGCTGCTCAAGCCCGTGGGCAAGGCCGTGTTTTTCGTAATTCGATCGACGTTCGTGTTTTGGGTTCTGGCCGATTGCGTCGACTCATTCAAAAGCACCGTGATCAAGTCACCCACTTGAAAATTACGACCACGTCCAAACCAAGCATCATTTTGAGAATTGCCAAAAATTCCTCCTGTGGGAACACGGTTTCTGTCGTTGCTCACCGGAAACACCGGTGCAAAGTCTGGTGAAGGTGTCATCGCTTCTGGCACCGACTGAACGCTTGAGCAAGCTGTAAACTCAACCAACCCCAACGATATCAAGCAAAATCCAAGGACTTTGATGATTAAAGTTTTTAAGGCCGAGGTCGATTCAACAGATAAGCTCATAGTGAATTTTGATTTTGGAGTCGTCGCGTTACTGTTCATCATGATGCGCCTCACCCTTACATGTTTTGGTTGAGGAATTTCAACATGCCGTCAACAGCATCGATGGCTTT
>CAISQQ010000408.1 GCA_903887655.1 uncultured Burkholderiales bacterium | reverse complement strand
TGGTCAATGGTGTAACGCAACCAGCCATTGACGGGAACTTTTTCATGAAAAACCCGATAGGCACGGGCCACTTGATCAATGTCTGATTCGCTGCCGGTCAGCCCCACAAGTTGAGGATGAAACGACGGCACATAGGCAGACAATAGTTTGACCGTATCGCGCTTGGGGTCGAGGGTGATGAAAATCGGCACCACCTCGCTGGCAGAGGCCCCCAACAAGCCCATGGCTTGGCTGATTTGATACAAATCGGTGGGGCACACATCCGGGCACGTGGTGTAACCAAAATAAACCAACATGAGCTTGCCGCGAAAATCGGTATCGCGCCGAAGACGACCTTGTTGGTCTTTCAAGCGAAAGGGGCCACCGATGGCTTCGCGGTTCCACATCACCGCATCCATCAACTCTGCACTTGAGCGTTGGGCTGGTTTTGGCTCATTGGCAAAAGCGATCGTCAGCATCAGACAACTCGCCAGCGCACACGCCACGCTACGAAAGGCGAATAAGGCCACCCCCACAGGCATGGCCTCGCAAGGGATCAACTTAAACACCAAATGTGATACGGCTACCTGTGGTGGTGACCAGCACGTTTTCAGGCATCTGGTTGCGCGCTTCTTGAATGAAGTTGAGTCCGCTGCAGTGCATAGGAATCAGCACATCAGGCTTGAGTTTTTTAATCTCGGCCACCACATCGACCAGGTAGTCTTTGGGTGCTGGCCCCAAGTGGAAACCACCCACAATCGCGTGGACCCGTTCTACACCGGACACCTCTTGGGCTTGACGCACTGAATTGACAATGCCCACATGCCCGCATGAACTGATGACCACCAGGCCTTTGCCTTTGATATTGAAGCAAGTGGCATGTTCATGAAGGTGTTCGTCAGGCACCGTCTTACCGGCCATATCAGCCGACAAGTACTGCCCGACATCACAGCCCACGCCATTTTTCATGCCGAATTCAACGTGCGTATTAGGTAGCACGCGCTCGATACTGCGACGATTTATTTTTCCTGTGGTGAACGCATGGTTGACCAGCACCGTGGGTTTGTCGGCAAGCACCGCGGTGATGTTGCGAGCCGCCAACTCGCGTCGATCCAAGGTCCCGAAATCGCTGAACTGGCCAGGTGCGCCGTTGAGGCGATGGCAAAAATTGTCTTCCCCACCAGCGTACAACTTGATGCCGGGTTGGAGCATGGCACGGTATTTGTCGAGGAATCCAAGCAAGCCGCCAAAATGATCGTAGTGCCCGTGGCTCACCACCAAGGCATCGAGCTTGCGAGGATCAACACCTAGCAACTCCATGTTGTTGAAGAGCACATTTTGGCTGTAGCCATAGTCCAGCATGATGGTGCGCTCTTGCGTGGCACGCTGAGATTCGAGCCAAAGAGACAGACCCCACTCGTTGTGCAGCGAGCGACGGAAATCGGCAGCGCGGGGTGGCGGCTGAATGGCGACGCCGTTGACTTTGTTGGGGCGGAAAAAAAGGTCGTAACTGCTGTCGACCAGGACACGGATGCTCAATTTGTCCACATCTGGCGTTTCAAGCACCGCTGCACCTACTGACCCAGATTGGAAACTACCAGCGGCTAAGGCCGCCGCACCTGCAGAACTTTTCAAAAATTGACGTCGATCCATGTGCACGCTCATCTGACTGCCTCCATCTGTAAATGTGATCACTGTCGCCGGATTAAAACACAGGGTTGCGATCGTCATGACACATCGATTGCGTCATGTCACCACCGGCTCAACCTTGACGGTTTTGAGCATGATGGGCTTGACCAATATCTTGTAACTGTCGAGGTCAAAGTTGTGCTTTTTGAAATCCAATACCTCATGCCTTGTACCGAGCTTTGAACACTGAGTCCCCAAGTAACACCAATTGTTCACACGGTGTCGTTGCACCCAACCATGGGACTCTTCCACCAGGTCAATCGGACCACTGAAGGGCCAAACTTCCACTTGTGAATCGACCAAAGCCGACAACAAACGTTGGTCATGCACCCCTCTGTCTTCTTGTCCTACGCAAGCCCCTAGGCAGGCTTTGATCTGAAGTCCGAAACACCCCCTGGATGAGGTTTTCTCCAACCCCAAAACAGACATGCACAGCATGTGCTGGTTGGCCAATTCTTTCAACAGGGACTTGGCGGCATGAACAGAACTGAACAAGCCATAAAGCCCTGCAGTTGTGCCTAGATTGACGGATTTGCTATCCACAACTTCTGGCACTAGACCTTGAACCGTTGAATCCAGTCGGATAGAACACAGAGTTCTGAGGCGGCGCAGTCGCTGAT
>CAISQQ010000407.1 GCA_903887655.1 uncultured Burkholderiales bacterium | reverse complement strand
GCTCGAAGGCCCAATAGGTGGCGCGGCATTTAATAATGAATTTGGTCGTCCGAACATTGCCGGTTATTTCCGTAGCTTTGAACAAAATGCCGAAACTGGCGAAGCTAATCAATTCCGTGGTTATCACAAGCCAATTATGATCGCTGGCGGTATGGGCAATATTCGCCCGATGTTGGGTAGGTGTGGTGATTGTTGTGCAGCTCCTCACCCCCAATCAATAGGCCCCACGGAGAGATGTTCGTGCTCGCGTCTGGAGACTCAAAATTGCGGTAACCCCAGTAGTGACCAATGCCATTGATCACGCCCGCTGCGGTCACGGGAATCCAAATCATTTGAACCGCCCAAATTGACAGACCAATCGCGCCAAACAAAGCGATATCGATGATCAACATGAGCCCCAGACCCTGCCAAGGGTAAGCCGTGTAAACGCAACGCTCCACCCAGTCGTTGGGTGTGTTGTGACCATAGCGCTGCATGGTCTCTTCGTTGTGCGTTTCTGCTGCATAAAGCTCAGCACCACGCCAAAACACCGTCTTGATCCCACGGGTTTGAGGGCTGTGGGGGTCATCAGGCGTCTCGCATTTGGCGTGATGCTTTCTGTGGATGGCCACCCACTCCTTGGTCAGCATGCCTGTGGTCATCCACAACCACAGGCGAAAGAAATGCGCGGGTACCCAATGCAAGTCCAAAGAGCGGTGAGCTTGATGGCGATGCAAATAAATGGTGACAGAGGCAATGGTGATGTGCGTCAACACCAATGCTGCCAACACATGCTGCCACGTGCTCAAGTTGAGCAAGCCGTGATTCAAAAAAGTCAACACGGACCAAAATGCTGTTTCGATGAAATTGATTGTCATAAACCCTTTTGACGCCGAGAAATGAGCGTGTCAATTTATTTTAACACTTCAAGCGTCAAACGCTCAAATGGATTGGGCTTCAAAACGATTAAAATCAATGATCGTCTTCTAAAAACAGCTAAATGCATCTAATTTGCAAAGCTTCAACTCTAGCGGCAAGGCCCGGGCCGGACTAGGTCCCGCTCAACACCGGCTCAGGACTCGCGCACCCAAACGGCGGCAAAAAAACCATCGGTGTGGTGAATATGCGGCCACAAGCGCAGGTAAAGCCCATCACTGGTGCACAGTGACTTGGCACTCTCCACTTTTTGAGCCGAAAGCACATCGGCAACCGACAAGGCCTTGAAGCCAGGATGGGCCAGCCCAAAGGCCTGGGCAATCTCTTCGTTTTCTGCCATGAGCAAGCTGCAAGTCGCGTACACCAAGCGCCCGCCCACCTTCAAGAGTTTGGCCGCACTGCTCAAAATCGCTTGTTGCTTGACCACCAACTCCGCCACACTCTGCGGAGATTGACGCCATTTCAAATCTGGGTTTCGCCTGAGCGTTCCCAAGCCCGAACAAGGCGCGTCGACCAAGACCCGATCAATTTTGCCCGACAAGCGTTTGATGCGCTCATCGCGCTCGTGGGCAATGACGCTGGGGTGAACATTGGAGAGCTGACTTCTGGCCAAGCGTGGTTTGAGTTGATCCAAACGGTGTGCCGAGGTATCAAACGCGTACAAGCGACCCGTGTTGCGCATCATCGCGCCCAGGGCCAGGGTTTTGCCACCAGCGCCCGCACAGAAATCCGCCACCATCTCACCACGGTGCGCATCGGTGATCAAGGCCAAGAGTTGTGAGCCCTCGTCTTGCACCTCAAGCCGCCCGAGCTTGAAGCACTCCAAGTCTGACAGGGCCGGCTTGCCGGCGATGCGCAACCCCCAAGGGCTGTGGGGCGTGGGGAGAGCTTTGATCCCCAGCGCTTTGAGCTCGGCTTGGACCTCATCGCGCTTGACCAGCAAGGTGTTCACCCGCAAATCGAGGGGCGCATTGGTCATCAAATACTCAGCCAAAGGCCAAAACCCCTCCCCCACCTGCGCTTTCAACGGGTCGAGCAACCACTCGGGCAAATTGTGCCGGTGACGCTCGAGCAAATCCTGCGTCTCGATCTTGAGGCAAGACTGCAACCAAAGCCACTCGTGATCCGTCACCCCGGCTTGCAAAAAAGCCAACGGGCCCAAATCTTGGGTGGCTTGCTTGGCCTGTTGTTTGGCTTCATGGGCGTGGTCGACAAAGCGAGACTTGGAGCCCACAACTTCGCCATTGCTTCTTTTCTTGAACGTTTGTGGCTTGGCGCTTAAAGACGGTGAGCCCGTGACTTGCTGCTCCGAGAGGTGTTTGGCCAGGCCCAAAATGGCCATGCGCCTGGCCTTGGGGCCCGAGCCCGAAGGGGAGAAATGGTCAAATCTGAGCTTGAAGCGCAAGACTTGGTAGACGGTTTGCGCCAAAGCCGATCTCTCGCGTTGGCCAATGGCCAAGGCTTTGCGCTGGTCGCGGAAAAATTTCGAGATCACCGCATCAGCGGGGTGCTCAAAGGTGAGGACTTGAGCGACGAGTTCGCTGCAAGCTTGGACAAGGACTTGTGGATGCATTGGTGTATTCTCGCACCATGAACACCGTCAACCCACAACCCGAGCTCTTTATTTCACCCCAACGCTTTCGACACTACAAAGGTGGCCTCTATGAGGTGATCGACATGGCGCTGCACAGCGAGACGCTCGAGACCTTGGTGGTTTACCGCAATTTGCAAACGGGTCTGTTGTGGGTGCGCCCAGCCACCATGTTTTTAGAAGACGTGGTGATCGAGGGCAAGACCCTGCGGCGATTCACACCTATAGAGACCCCAACCAGCACAGACCCATTGACCGCGCAGTCTTGAGTACCCACGCTGATCGACCCCACACCCCCATGAACAATATTGTGATTTTGATCTCTGGCTCAGGCTCCAACATGAGGGCCATTGTGGAGCACAGCTGGCGCGAGCGCTGGCTCGAGCGCTTTGAGGCCCAGGTGAGCTTGGTGATCAGCACCGATGCGGCATCAAAAGGCCTGGCATGGGCCCAAGGGGCACAGATCCCCACCCAAGTGGTGTCCCACAAAGATTACCCCAATCTCTCCAAGGATCAAGCCAGACAGGCTTTTGAATTGGATTTGTGCGCCGCCATTGATGCGCACACTCCCTCACTGGTCGTGCTGGCGGGCTTTATGCGCATCTTGAACCCCACAACGGTTGGGCACTATGCTCGAAAGATGCTCAACATTCACCCGAGTTTGTTGCCCTCCTTCCCTGGACTGCACACGCATGAGCGAGCACTCCAAGCGGGCTGCAAATTCCATGGCGCCACGGTCCACTGGGTCACGCCCGAATTGGATGCAGGCGACATCATTGACCAAGCGGTGGTGCCGGTGCTCACAACCGACACGCCACAAAGTCTGGCGCAACGGGTGCTCACCCAAGAGCATTTGCTCTACCCCAGTGTCATCGAAAATTGGCTCCAATCACTTGCCCGCTGAGGACCGCTCATGGTCGCAGGCCGCCCAGAACTCTTGCCAATTAGGCAATCAGCCTTGAATTTTTGGGCAAATGGGCCATCAAAAACTCCATCTGGTCGCTCAAGATGCGCCGGTTGCGCAAAATAAAATCTTCCCACAACGTCGGTACATAAGGCGTGTAGAGCAAGGGCATTCG
>CAISQQ010000406.1 GCA_903887655.1 uncultured Burkholderiales bacterium | reverse complement strand
CCAACCCCAAGTTTGTGCTCAGAAACCACCTGTGTGAGATCGCCATTCGCCAAGCCAAGACGGGCGACTTTTCAGAAGTAGAACGTCTCTTGACGGTGCTCAGAGCCCCATTTGACGAGCACCCAGACCTGGCCTCCTACGCAGATCATCCGCCCGCTTGGGCACAATCCATTGAAATCAGTTGTTCATCATGAAAATTCAAAAATCAGACTTGGAATGGAAAGCACTTTTGGAGCAAAAAGGTGCCGAACCTGTGGCCTTTGAAGTGACTCGCCACGCCGCCACCGAGCGGCCTTACAGCGGACGCTATGAGCAGCATTGGCACGAAGGTCAATACCACTGCATGTGTTGTGATGCATTGCTGTTTGACTCGAACACCAAATTTGATGCCGGTTGCGGATGGCCAAGTTTTTCTCAGGCGGCGAAAAGTGATGCCATCAAGGAAGTGGTGGACATGAGCCACGGCATGCGCCGGGTTGAGACAGTGTGTGCGCAGTGTGAAGCGCATTTGGGCCATGTTTTCAACGACGGCCCAACGCCGACAGGGCTGCGGTACTGCATGAACTCGGCCTCCTTGGCGTTCAAAGACCCCAAGGACGAGACAGCCCCAAAGGCCTCGGCATGAAGCTCTTTCTGGACTTTTTTCCAGTCGTTCTTTTTTTCATCGTCTTCAAGTTATTTGACGTCTTCACCGCCACCGCGGTGGCCATCGCGGCGACGGTGCTTCAGATTGCCTGGGTGAGGTACAAATACGGGCGTGTGGAGTTGATGCAGTGGATCAGCCTGGCCCTCATTGGGGTGTTTGGTGGTGCGACGCTCTTGTTTCACGACGAGAACTTTATCAAATTCAAACCGAGTGTTTTGTATGTTGTCATGGCCTTGGCGCTTTGGATTGGGCACTTTGCGTTTCGAAAGAACTTCCTCAAAACATTGATGGCCGAGCAAATTCAAGTCCCCGATGCGGTCTGGCAGGTCTTGGTTCATGCCTGGGGTGCTTTCTTTTGCTTCATGGCGGGCTTGAATTTGTGGGTGGCCTATCACTTTGACACCGACACTTGGGTCAATTTCAAACTCTTTGGCGGCATGGGTTTGATGTTTGTTTTTGTGGTCTTGCAAGCGGTTTATCTGAGCACCAAGGCGATGCCTGAGCCTGAGACTCAGAGCCACGACAATTCTCTTGGCAGTGAGCCCAAAGAGTCCTTGTCGGTGAACGAATCCCAGCCCGCTTTGCCCAAATCAAACCCCTAAATCACCCTCCCCCTTCAAACCCTTGCCGCAAACCATGCCCATCACCGCCCAGTTGATCCAAAGCCGACTGCATTCGACCTTCGAGAGCCTTGATATTGTGGTCATTGACGAGAGCGCCGAGCACGCCGGACACACGGGTTCAAGTGGTGCGTCAAGCGGAACCCACTTTCGCGTGAGAATTCCTGCTGCCGTGTTCAAGTCTCCAAGCCGTGTTCAACGCCACCGTGAGGTTTACGCCCCACTGCAAGACTTGATGCAGCAAGGTCTGCACGCCTTGGCCATCGAAATCGTGGGCTGAGTGCCGCTTGAGCTTTTCTTTGTGAATGGGTTTGGAGTCTTGACGGTATTTGGCGTCGACTTGCGCGGCTTTTTGGTGAGGCCCCAGCGGTGAAGCCCGCTCTTGCCCAGGACCCAAATCTCGCCCTCTAGACCCAGCGTCATGGGCATGGTCTAGAATGCAATGGTTTTCTTGTGTGAGGTGGATCAATCCCTGCGTCTTCTTTGGAGTTTGTCCACTTCTTGCCCTTTCCTTGCCGATTGTTGTTTTTGTTCATTCGTATTGTTTTTTATCAAGAGTAATCCATGAAAAATCATCTCCTAACCGTGGCCATGACGTTGAGTTTGGGCTCCTTTGCAGTGGGCGCCTTGGCTCAAAATGTCGCCATTGTGAACGGCAAAGCCGTTCCCAAAAGCCGTGTTGAAGCCTTGGCCCAACAACTCGAGCGCTCAGGCCGCCCCATCACCCCCGAAATTGAGGGTCAAATCAAAGATGAGGTGATTGCCCGTGAGATTTTCATGCAAGAGGCTCAGAAAAAAGGTCTCGATGCCACGGAAGACTACAAATCACAATTGGAGTTGGCCCGTCAAACGATTTTGATTCGCGAGCTATTTGCCGATTATCAAAAGTCTCACCCCATCACCGATGCCGACATCAAGGCCGAATACGATCGCTTCATTGCCTCGAACTCTGGCACTGAGTACCGTGCTCGCCACATTTTGGTGGACAAAGAAGACGTGGCCAAAAGCATCATTGCGGGAATTAAAAAAGGTCAGAAGTTTGAAGACATTGCCAAAAAACAATCCAAGGATCCTGGCTCAGGTGCCAAGGGTGGTGACTTGGACTGGGCGTCTCCTGGCAACTTTGTCAAAGAGTTCTCCGAAGCCATGACGTCGCTTAAAAAGGGACAAATGACTGAAAATCCAGTCAAAAGTCATTTTGGTTTCCACATCATTCGCT
>CAISQQ010000405.1 GCA_903887655.1 uncultured Burkholderiales bacterium | reverse complement strand
GTGCACTCAAGCCCCACCACGTTTGAACATCAAAGTTTTTCAAGGTTTGAGACACTTGAGGCACATCGGGTAAAAAGTTGGATCGCACGGGGCTCGTCACTGCGAGCGCGAGCAGTTGTCCTGATTTGAGTTTGGCTGCGGCACTGGCGAGGTTATCGACATTGAAGTCCACTTGTCCAGACATGAGCGCCATTTGTGCCAAGGCAGCGCCATTAAAAGGAATGTGGACCGCATTGAAGTGGCCTTCAGATTTGAGTATTTCAGCACTCAAATGCCCGGCACTGCCGTTGCCCCCAGAGCCGTAATTCAATGCATTGGGATGGGAGGCACCGTACTCGAACAAATCGCTCAGGGATGCAATCCCAAGTGCTTTGGCGCGGGCGGTATTCATCACGACCACGTTGGGGACTTTGACCATCAAGGTGATGGGCGCAAAGTCTTTGATGGGATCAAAGGACAAATGCGAAAACAGCCACGGATTGATGGCCTGTGTCGCCGTGGTGGCCACCCCGATGGTGCGCCCATCAGGCAGCGAGCGCGCCAGCAGGGCCATCCCAAGATTTCCCCCTGCACCAGGGTGATTGTCCACCACGATGGCCCCCAGTGTTGGGTTCAGTGCTTGGGCCAAAATTCTCACCGTTTGGTCGATGGGACCGCCCGCGGCAAACGGCACGATGATGCGCAAGGGCTTGGGGTCACTGCTCGCTATGCTTTGCGCATGGACGCTGCAGAGGGTCCCCATCCCCAGGGCCCACATGGACAACACGGCAAAGAGGCCCTTAAGATTGAAATTCATGTGTTGATTGTTTTGTGCAAGATAATGGGTTTGGGCATGCCATTGAGGGGCTCAAAGCCGCATGGTTTGTGGTTTATTGTTTGTCCTTTTGAGACAAAAATGAATCGGCAAAAAATTCCTCCGCCGGCAATTGGGCTTTGCTCACAAAATCCGCCTTGGCCGATTCCACCACAATGGGCGCGCCGCAGGCATAGACTTGGTGATCCCGTAAGCTCGGGTAGTCTTGAAGGACCGCCAAGTGCACAAAGCCCTCACGCCCACGCCACTGACGGGCTGGCGCGGGCTCGGAGAGCACCGGTGTGTAGACCAACTGGGGCAGTTTCTTTTGGAGCTCGAGCACCCAGTCGTTTTTGTACAAATCAAACAAGTATTTGACACCCCAATAAAGATGAAGACTGCGTGCTTTGAGTGCCTCGTCTTGGCTTGACACAATGGACTCCAAGATGGATTTGATCGGTGCAAATCCCGTGCCCGAAGCCAAAAAGACGATGGGTTTGGTGGATGCATGCAAGAAAAAACCGCCCAGTGGCCCTTCAATGCGCAAGATATCCTTGGGCTTTAAGCTGCCGAACACTTGGTCGGTGAACACGCCGCCTGGCATGTGCCTCACGTGCAATTCAATGAACCGCTTCGGGGGCAGTGCAACGTCATCCATGGGTGCAGATGAGGGCGGCGCAGCTGGAGCCTTTGGAAATGGAGCATTGGCCAAGGAGTAGCTTCTGCGCTGACCGTCTTTCAAGAGGAAATCGATGTACTGACCGGGTATGAAATCAAACGCATCGTTTTGAGGCAATTGGAGAAAGACTTGCATCACATCGGGGGCCAACAAATGGAGTTGATCGACTCGCACGGGCATCTTTCTCACCAAGGGTAAATTGATATCGAGCACTTGTCGGCACAGCAAAACCACATCGCTTTGCGCCACTGCACAACAAGTCAGAATGTGACCTTGAGCCTCTTCGTGGTCACTCAGGGCCTTGGTTTGATGGGCGTTGTGCGTCACCTCTCCCGACAAGAGTTGGCACTTGCAAGAGCCACAAGCACCATCCTTGCAGCCATAGGGCAATGCGACACCGGCCATCAAGGCGGCGGACAACAAGGTCTCGCCTCTGCGGGCCTGAAACGTGCGGGCACTGGGTTCGATGCTGACGGTAAAGCTCATGGCGCTTCATGGGTTAAGAGTGAGAGGCGTTTGATTTTAAGTCCTTGCGGCTTGAAGGGGCGCTCTCAAGCGCAAAGACGTGGTGGAGATCGGCTTATTTCTGTCTGGTGAACATGCAAGGTGCTCAAAAAACCGTCAAAATGGCGTGTATTCAACATGGACGGCACGTCTTCTTGGCTCTTGTATCAAAGGTTTTCTTTTGTCTTGTCTTTCAACCTCATTGGGCGCAAAACCAGCGCGATTTAGAAAATCACGGCTCTTGATCGTGGGCTGTGGCGATGTGGGTGAGCGCGTCTTGAAGCTGACTCGAAACCGCGAGCGCTGTATCGTGCTCACCAGCAGTGAAGATAAAAAGAGTCATTTTCGTGCATTGGGGGCGACGCCCTTGGTGGGCAATTTGGACCACCCTCAAACCTTGGCGCGCTTGGCCGCTTTGGGCGAGCGCGTTTTGCATCTGGCGCCCCCTGCGGGTATCGGTGAAACCGACAGACGCACCCAGGCTTTGCTTCAAGCCTTGGTCAAGCGCACCCCACCCAAGCGTTTGGTTTACGGCTCCACCACGGGGGTCTATGGCGACTGTCAAGGCGAATGGGTGAGTGAGACTCGCGCGCTCAATGCGCAGTCGGACAGAGCCAAAAGACGAGTCGATGCAGAACAATGGGTCAAAGCGTTTGCCAAAAGTCGACCCGGATTGACTCGCGTGGCGATTTTAAGAATACCCGGGATTTATGCACTGGATCGCGAAGGTGGAACACCGCTGGAGCGTCTTAAAAAGGGGTTGCCCGTTCTCTTGCCCATCGAGGATGTGTACACCAACCATATCCATGCCGATGACCTGGCTGTGGCGTGTTGGCGCAGCCTCTTCATGGGCTCGGCGTTAAGAACCTTTAACATCAACGACGACAGCGTGATGTTGATGGGCGACTACATGCGTCTGGCCGCATCGCATTTTGGTCTTCCTTCGCCCCAGTCCTTGGGTCGCGCTCAGATTCAGGCTCTCTTGAGCCCGATGCAGTGGAGTTTCATGCAAGAGTCGCGCAAAATGAATAACCAGCGCATGAAACGAGAGCTGCGCTTGAGGCTCCAATACCCAACCCCGCTTCACGGCTGGGGCGGGGCTTGATGCCTGGGTGGGGCGAAAGCGTCCTACTCAGCGTTGTGCGTTGGTGCTCGATTCAAATATGTGCGCGGCCTCTTTGGGCAAGCAGCGCCAATACTGGCGACTCGACTGGACGTGGCCTCCCAATTCGGCGGCTGCCTTCCAGACCCAGCGGGGGTTGTAGAGCACAGCTCGGGCCAAGGCGATGAGATCGGCGTCTCCGCGCGAGACAATCTCCTCAGCCTGTTGAGCCTCGGTGATCAAGCCCACCGCCGTGGTGGGCAGGCCTGATTTGTCCTTGACCTGTTTGGCGAACGGGACTTGGTAGCCCGGTGAGAGGGTGATTTTCTGAGCATGGTCAACTCCACCGGTGGAGACGTGGATGAAGTTGGCGCCGATGTCTTTGAGGCGCACGGCAAATTCAGCGCTGTCCTCACCCGTGAGGCCCTGCGTCGACCAGTCGGTGGCTGAAATGCGAATGCCCAACACCCCTTGATAGACTTGTCTCACCGCCTTGAAGACCTCCAAGGGAAAACGCATGCGAGCCTCTAAACTCCCACCGTAGGCGTCTGTCCTGTGGTTGGACAAAGGAGAGAGGAACTGGTGGAGCAAATACCCATGAGCACCATGCAATTCAATCGCTTCGATGCCCATACTTTGGGCGCGAAGGGCGGCGGCAACAAAGTCCGACTTCACTTTTTCAAGTCCTGCTGCATCCAAGGCCAGCGGTGCGTGTTCATGGGGGCTGTGAGAGAGCGCACTAGGCGCCAAGGTTTGCCATCCCCCAGCTTGCGGGGTCATGAGCTTGCCACCCAGCCATGGCACAGCGCTTGAGGCTTTGCGTCCGGCGTGCCCGAGTTGAATGCAAACGGGGGTGTGGGGAGCCAAGGCCCGTGCCTTGTTGAGTTGAGTTGACAAGGCTCGTTGGGTCGTGTCGTCCCAGAGCCCCAAGCAATCGGGTGTGATGCGTCCTTCAGGCGAGATGGCCGTCGCTTCAATCGTCATCATGGCCGCGCCCGAATTGAGCAAGCTGCCCCAGTGCATCAAGTGCCAATCGGTGGCACACCCCTCTTGGGCCGAGTATTGGCACATGGGGGCAATGACCACCCGATTGGCCAGTCGCAATGGACCTTGGGGGGAGGGTAAATCAAACGGGGAAAAAAGCGTGGACATGGTGTGGTGTGAGCCTGAAAAAAAGTGAAGGACTGTGGGGGCAGAGCGGGGGAGGTGTCAATTCATTGTGGCTCTATTTTGGCTTCGCGGATGGCCTTGGCCCATTTGGCTGTTTCGGATTTACTGCGTTGCATCAACGCTTCGGGTGTCCCGGGATCGATTTCAAAGCCCATGTCGGCAAACTTGTCTTGAATGTCTTTGCTGTTGGCTGCAGTGTTGCTCGCGTGGTTGATTTTCATGATGATGTCCCTGGGAGTTCCAGCGGGTGCAAAGCTGGCAAAGTAAGCGATCAGCTCATACCCTTTGATCCCCAGCGCTTCGTTCACACTGGGCAGATCAGGAATGGCTTTGGAGCGCTGGCTGGACGTGACCGCTAAGCCACGAATTTTGCCGGCCTTCACTTGGGGGAGCATCACGGCAAAGTCAGCCGTGAACATCATGACTTGGCCGCCGATCAAATCGGTCATGGCGTTGGGGCCACTTTTGTAAGGCACGGAGGTCATCTCCACCCCCGCCATGCCAGCGAGCATGGCCGAGGAGACCAGTTGCGAGGTCGAGGCCGAGGCAAAGGTGACGTACTCGGGCTTGGATTTGGCTAGGGCGATGAATTCTTTGAGGGTTTTGGTGGGCATCTCGTTATTGACAGCCACGATGAGTGGCACAGAGCCCATGAAGGCCACAGGCGCAAAAGCCGTGTCTTGGTCATAGGGCAATTTTTTCATGAGACTTTTGAGTGCGGCATTGGTGCTGTTGGTGCCAAACAAGAGGGTATAACCATCGGGCAATGCTTTGGCGACAAAGTCAGCGCCGAGCATGCCGTTGACCCCCACTTTGTTATCCACAATCAAAGGTTGCTCCAACTCTTCAGACATTTTGGCGGCAAAAGCACGGCCAATTTGATCGGTCGCCGAACCGGCTGCAAAGGGAACAATCACGTGAATGGGTTTGTTCGGGAAAACCTGTGCTTGCGCTTGCGTGTTCAAAGCCACGGCACTCCATAAGAGACCCAGTCCCATGCCCAATATCGAGCTCCATGGTGCCGCAGTTGGTGCCAGCGTGTTGCGAGTGGGGGAGCTCTCCAAGGCTTTGTAGTGCATCGTCAGTCCTTTGTTCAAATGGATTCAAACTCGGTGGGCCTGGTCCTTGTGTTGAAGCGACCCATCGATCCCCGTCCTGGGTTGGTCGCTGCAAGGAACAAGGGTTCAGACGAGCTCAATGGGGTCATTCCAGGTGCAAGTTGGCGTTCAAGTCTAAGCCCAAACACCATCATATCCAACATCGGCGACACATGCCAGCGCGCTAGCCCCAGTTCTTGACGTGGATGGCCCAGTGCCCTTGAAAGGGTGCTTCTAAAGTAGGGAAGGGGAATTTTGGCGCACGCGGCAAGCGCATGCCCACTGATTGGCCCCCAGAAACAAGATCGTTCTAGAGGAGAGATACAATTCAATGGTGCCGAAGGCCGGAATCGAACCGGCACGGTGTTTTGCACCGGCAGATTTTGAATCTGCTGCGTCTACCTATTTCGCCACTTCGGCTAAAGTGCTGAGCTGAGTATTATGACACATTCAAGACCCCATTTCAAAACTTTAGAAGAGGTCGTTGGTAAAACGCCGCTGGTGGCCCTCCAACGCCTTGAAGCGCCAAGCCTTCAAGCCAACGATTGTGTGGTCTTGGGCAAGCTTGAAGGCAACAACCCCGCGGGTTCGGTCAAGGATCGGCCCGCCTTGTCCATGATCTCCAAAGCTCAAGAACGTGGGCAAATCAAGCCAGGCGACACCTTGATCGAGGCCACTTCGGGCAACACCGGCATAGCGCTCGCCATGGCTGCAGCGATCAAGGGTTACCGAATGGTGCTCATCATGCCCGAGGACTTGTCCATTGAGCGTGCTCAGACCATGAAAGCCTTTGGCGCAGAATTGATTTTGACCCCCAAAACCGGTGGCATGGAGCACGCCCGGGACTTGGCCATGCGCATGCAGCAAGAGGGTCAGGGGCTGGTGTTGGATCAATTTGCCAATCCAGACAATCCCCGCATACATTACGAAACGACAGGCCCAGAAATCTGGGATGAGACAGAAGGCCAAATTACCCATTTCGTGAGTGCCATGGGCACCACGGGAACCATCACGGGTGTGGGCAAGTATCTGAAAGAGCGCAACCCCCAGATTCAGATCATTGGGGCGCAGCCCAGTGAAGGCTCTCGGATACCGGGCATACGCAAATGGCCCAAAGAGTATTTGCCAGCGATTTACGATGACACCAATATCGATGAGCTGGCACTGGTGAGCCAGCACGATGCCGAGGTGATGTGCCGACGCATGGCCAAAGAGGAGGGCCTCTTTGCCGGAGTCTCGGCAGCCGGCGCTTGTTGGGTGGCGTTGGAGTTGGCCAAAAAAGTCAAGCACGCAACCATCGTTTTTATTGTCTGCGATCGCGGTGACCGATACCTCTCCACAGGGGTTTTTCCCGCATGAGTGAATACCGTTTTTGCCCCCTGTGCGCCGCTACTTTAAGCGCTGTGGCGCGAGAGGAAGACTCTGGGCTTGTGACTCGACTGCGCTGTTCATCGTGCGAGTGGACCCATTGGAATAACCCCACGCCTGTGCTGGGTGCCATTGTGCAGCGCGGCGAGCATGTGGTACTGGCACGAAATGCCGCTTGGCAGGGGCGTCGTTTTGCGCTGATCACGGGTTTCATGGAGGCCAATGAAACACCCCAAGAGGGCATCACTCGTGAGATCAAGGAAGAGACAAACTTGGACGTCACGTCGTTGTCTTTGGTGGGGGTGTACGAATTTGTCAAAAAAAATCAAGTCTTGATCGTCTACCATGCCCAGGCCACAGGGGAGATTCGTTTGAGCCCCGAATTGGCTGAATACCAACTCCAGCGTCCCAGTGAAATCATTTGTTGGCCTGCTGGTACGGGTCACGCGGTGGCCGACTGGCAACGAAGTTTAGGGATTGAGCCGAGCTATCAGGCCTGGGAGGACCGGGTTTGAAACCAAGCTTTGATCTCAGCACTGCAGGCAATTTTTAACAATTAAAAGATATGAATATCGATATCGAACTCGACACGTGTGGGCTCAATTGCCCTTTACCGATTTTAAAAACCAAAAAGGCCTTGTCTGCGATGCAATCGGGTCAACACATCCGCGTGCGCTCCACAGACTCGGGCGCAGTGCGAGATTTTGAAGCCTTCGCCAGACAAACCGGACACACCTTGGTTGAGCAAAGCACCCAGGGCAATGAATTTATTTTTGTGCTTCTAAGGCGTTGAATCAGTCGTCCTCCGATTTCGCTTGAAGGTATATGTTCCCAAAAAATACATCGACCCTTTGCTTTTCTGGCGATTTCTTCAATCTTCATTCCAAGGAGGGGAGTGCTCTAAGTTCAACGGTTTTCGCTGTGTGCCCATAAAGGCCTCGCGGTGCTGATGCTGGTGTTGGCTGTCTTTAAAAGTTGAGTTGCTTTAAATAGTCTGCAAACTCTGGCGCGACCTCCTTGTGCTTGAGGGCCAATTCCACCGTGGCTTGTAAAAACCCGAGCTTGGAGCCGCAGTCAAAGCGCTTGCCTTCGTAGCGATAGGCAGTGACACCCTCGAACTTCAAAAGCTCAGAGATGCCATCGGTCAATTGAATCTCACCCAAAGCTCCGCGTCCCATGCCTTGAATCAAACCAAAGACCTTGGGGCTCAAAATATAGCGACCAGCCACAGCAAGTCTTGAGTCGGTTTGCTCGGCACGCGGTTTTTCCACGATGCGTTGCACCTGGGTGTGGCCATCGCTTGTGACGCTGCCGCTCACAATACCGTAGCGGTGAACTTGTTCGGTGGGCACCTCTTGGACTGCCAATATGGACTGATGGGTCTGGTTGTAGAGGTCTGCCATTTGGCTCAAGATGCCTTTGCCATCATCGGGGCCGAGCATCAAATCATCGGCCAGTAAGACAGCAAAGGGCTCGTCACCCACGAGTTTTTCCGCGCACAGCACGGCGTGTCCCAATCCCAAGGCTCTGGGTTGGCGCACATAAGAGCACAGCATGTCGGCGGGTTGGACTTCCCGAATCAAGGACAGTAACGCGGATTTCCCAGCCACTTCCAACTCGTTTTCTAGCTCATAAGCCGTATCAAAGTGATCTTCAATGGCGCGCTTGGAGCGGCCGGTTACAAAAATCATGTGACGAATGCCTGCTTCATAGGCTTCTTCAACAGCGTATTGAATGAGGGGCTTGTCCACCACGGGCAGCATCTCTTTGGGCTGTGCCTTGGTGGCTGGCAGAAAGCGCGTGCCAAGACCAGCGACGGGGAAAACTGCTTTGGTCAAAGGCATCTTGGTGTAGGAGCGTTCTGTGGATGTTGTCATGGTGGTGGTGAGGGTGGGTTCGAATGAGGGGGTGGGCTCGATTGGCTGCGTTGCGCTTGTGCTCAGGCCTTCAGGCGTTCAAGTTGTTCGCTCACTTTGGTGAGGGCAGAGGAGAACTCTTTGATGCGGTTGCGTTCTTGCTCGATGACTTGGGCAGGGGCCTTGCTCACAAACGTTTCATTGGAGAGTTTTTGTTGCGCCTTGTTGATTTCTTGGCTCAAGCGCTCGAACTCTTTGCTCAGGCGCTGGGTTTCAGCGCCCTTGTCAATTTCTACGAACAGACAAATCCGGGCCTCTCCCATGACCAAGACACTGGCGTTTTGAGCGGCATTTGACCATTGGGCGTCGTCTTCGAAAATTTCGATCTCGCTTAATTTCGCCAAGCTCTTGAGAACGGGAGAGATGCTGCTCACGAAGGCCTTGTCTTCAGCTGAGTTGATGCAAACGAGCATGGGCACCCGCTTGGCAGGGGACAAGTTCATTTGGCCACGCAAATTTCGACAACCTTCCACCCAGGCTTTGAGAGACTTCACATGGGATTCGGCTTTTTCGTCTATTTTTTCGAGTTGCGCTTGTGGATAGGCTCGAATACTCACGGACGCGAATGCTTCGCCTTCGGGCCAAAGTCCTGCCACGGGGGCGACTTTTTGCCACAACTCCTCGGTGATGAAGGGGATCAGCGGATGGGCAAGTCTGAGTAAAGCCTCCAAGGTTCGAATCAAGGTTCGTCGCGTTGCGCGTGCTTGGGACTCGGTGCCTTGTTGAATTTGAACTTTGGCGATCTCCAAATACCAATCGCAAAACTCATTCCAAATCAACTCATAAATTGAGTTGGCAACTTGATCGAGTCGGTAGTCTTTGAAGCTTTGCTCCACCTCGGCTTCAACGCGTTGTAAAAGAGAGCTCATCCAACGGTCGGCCTGGCTAAATTGCATGTAGCCATGAAAAGCCTCGCCCGGGGCGCATTGCGCCTTGGTGTGGGGGTTCAAGCCACAGTCTTGTCCTTCACAATTCATGAGCACAAAGCGAGTGGCGTTCCACAATTTATTGCAAAAATTGCGATAGCCTTCGCATCTCTTGGGGTCAAAATTGATACTTCGACCCAAAGATGCCATGGCGGCAAAGGTAAAGCGCAAAGCGTCGGCGCCATAGGCGGGAATGCCCTGTGGGAATTCTCGCTCGGTGGCTTTGCGCACTTGAGGCGCGGTCTCCGGGCGACGCAGTCCTGTGGTGCGCTTGTCCAGTAAAGGTGAGAGCTCAATGCCGTCGATCAAGTCAACTGGGTCCAAGACGTTGCCTTCAGACTTGGACATTTTGTGGCCTTGTGCGTCCCTGACCAAGCCGTGAATGTAGACGTCTTTGAAGGGCACTTGACCGGTGAAATGGGTGGTCATCATGATCATGCGAGCGACCCAAAAAAAGATGATGTCGTAGCCGGTCACGAGCACTGTGCTGGGCAAGTAAAGACGCAAGTCTTCACTGGGTGAGGGCCAGCCGAGCGTGGAAAACGGCACGAGGGCAGAAGAAAACCAAGTGTCCAGCACATCGGGGTCTTGGGTGAGGGCGCTGTGGCCCGCCAAGGCCTCGGCCTCTTGCCGTGTTGAAGCGACATACACTTGGCCACTCTCGTCGTACCAGGCTGGGATTTGGTGGCCCCACCACAGCTGCCTGCTGATGCACCAGTCTTGGATGTTGTTCATCCATTGGTTGTAGGTGTTGACCCAGTTTTCAGGGACGAATTTGACCGCACCGGAGTCGACAGCGTCGATGGCTTTTTGCGCAATTGATTTGCCGCTCGCATCTCCCTTGCCCACTTCGGACATGGCCACAAACCATTGGTCGGTGAGCATGGGTTCGATGATTTGGCCTGTTCGCTCGCAGCGTGGCACCATCAGCGTGTGGGGACGCACTTCTACCAAATAGCCCGCAGCTTCGAGGTCCTTGACCACCTGTTTGCGTGCCTCGAATCGGTCCATGCCTTGATAAGCCAGGGGTGCATTTTCATTGATACTGGCATCCAAATTCAGCACGCCAATGCTGGGCAATTGGTGGCGAGCACCCACGGCAAAGTCATTGACATCGTGAGCGGGGGTGACCTTGACCACACCCGTGCCAAAGGCCTTGTCAACGTAGTCGTCTGCAATCACGGGGATCTCTCGGTTGCACAGCGGCAAATGAACTCGCTGCCCAATGAAGGCTTGGTAGCGTTCATCACTGGGGTTGACCATCACGGCCACGTCACCGAGAAGTGTTTCCGGTCTTGTCGTGGCCACCACCAAGCGTTCGCTTGAACCCACCACGGGGTAAGCGATGAGCCACAGTGAGCCTTTTTCTTCTTGGCTTTCGACTTCTAAATCTGACACAGCGGTTTTAAGCACCGGGTCCCAATTCACCAGCCGTTTGCCACGATAGATCAGGCCTTGTTGATAAAGTCGCACAAAGGCCTCGCGTACCACCGTGCTCAATTTGTCGTCCATGGTGAAGTATTCGCGCGTCCAATCGACGCTGTCGCCCATGCGGCGCATTTGTTGAGTGATGGTTTTGCCGCTCTTTTCTTTCCACTCCCAGACCTTCTCGGTGAAGCGAGTGCGAGACTCTTGCAGGTTTTCACCCAAGGTCAGTCGCGACTGTCCACTCTCAAGCAACTGACGCTCGACCACGATTTGTGTGGCAATGCCAGCATGGTCTGTGCCCGGAATCCAGGCGGTGTTGAACCCCTTCATGCGGTGATAGCGTGTCAAGCTGTCCATGATGGTTTGGTTAAACGCGTGACCCATGTGCAATGTGCCCGTGACGTTGGGTGGGGGCAATTGAATGGCAAAGCTGTCTTGTCCGCTCTTGGCGGCTTGAGTTCCACGGTAACCTGCAATGCCATAGCGGCGCTGCTCCCATTGCGCTCCCCAATGGGCTTCAATGGCAGCGGGTTCAAAGGACTTGGAGAGCGCTTCAAGACCTGGCTGATTGAGCGCAGATTCTTTGCCAGTTGAGGATGTGGAGTCTGTGTTCATGAGGGGTTCAACGGTTGGTGGCAAAGGAGGTGATCGGGCCCATGGCTGGGCGGTGAGCTGTTGGGCAGCTTGGGTGCAGTGGAGCGGACTTCAAGGTGGCCAGCGCTCACTCTTGAAGAGCGTGTAGCAGCAGCCGAGGTCAACGTGACATTTTAGTTAAAAAACAACCCGCTTGTGTGACAGACCCGTGAAGGCGAAGTGCCCATCGACATGCAGGTGTATGCACTGCGCAAATGCTGGGGGATGTCGGGCTCAGCGAGACTCACCCAACTCGGGACGGTCGTTGACCTCGGGCTTGAGTTTGGAGGAACCGCCGGAGTCCCTCGCAAGCCGCCAAGCCGCTTTTCTGTCGCTCCAGGCTTGCAAACGCTCATGCACGTTGAGGCTTTCTTGCGCCATTTGGGCTGGGGTGCCCGTTTGCACAGTCAACTCTAGGCGTATCCCGTTGGGGTCAAAGAAGTAAATGCTCTTAAAAACATGGTGGTCAGTGACCCCCAGCACCTCGATGCCATGGGCTTGGAGCCTTTGTTTGGTGTTTTCCAACTCAAGCACCGTGTCCACGCGAAACGCAATGTGGTTGACCCACAAAGGGGTGTTGGGCGACGGAAGTGCCGCGGTGTCGTCTCCGAGGTCAAAGAATGCGATGAACGATCCGTCTTGAAGTCGAAAGAAAAAATGCGTGTAGGGACAATATTCGCCCGTCGATGGCACGTGATCGCTTTGGATGATGTGATAAAGGGGTAGGCCCAAAATATCTTCGTAAAAGTGCCTGGTTTCCTCTGCATCTTTGGCCCGGTAGGCATAGTGATGCAGTTGTTGCACACTTGCGGATGGTGGCAATGCGCTGGGGTCAACATTCGCGATGGTCATCGTTGGCTTTCGCTCTGAGGGATGGATTCAAGCCAGAGTCCTTGGGGGGATCCATTCGGGGTCCAAGGAATGCAGGATTGAATCCAATTTTAGTCGGATCGGTACGCTCTTTGGCTGGCCAATGCCCAGTTCGGTGCCCGCCACGGATCGCGGGATTTGGCGACGCAGACCCGCACAGAGCCCTCAAAAAAGTGAGTCGATGGTCACATTCTTTCGCTGGACAAGAAAAGCAACACTTTAGTATTTATGTAACAGGCTTGTGATTGCGATAGTCTTGAGCTATTAAGGGGATTGAAGCAGACAATTAGACAGGGTCGCTCGCACAAGGTACGCTATAGCCTGTCTCAGAAGTTGAATCGTCTGAGCAAATTCAGTAACACTCTCAGGAGAATTTTCCATGGCAGCACTAAAAGGCTCAAAAACGGAAGGCAATTTGAAGGACGCTTTTGCTGGCGAATCTCAAGCCAACCGTCGTTATTTGTATTTCGCAAACAAAGCCGACGTCGAAGGACAAAATGACGTGGCAGCACTCTTTCGCTCAACAGCGGAAGGTGAAACAGGTCACGCCCACGGTCACCTAGAGTGGCTCGAGCAATGTGGCGACCCCGCTACTGGTTTGCCAATTGGCGCGACTCGCGACAACTTGGCCGCCGCAGTGGCTGGCGAGACTCACGAGTACACCGACATGTATCCTGGCATGGCCAAGACAGCCCGTGACGAAGGTTTTGATGAGATCGCCGACTGGTTTGAGACTTTGGCCAAGGCTGAAAGATCACATGCCAATCGTTACGCCAAAGCATTGGCTGAACTCGTCGATTAATTGACTCACAGAATGAGCCCCAATTGCATGGCCATGAACTCAAAAAGTCGGGCCTAAATCTTGGGGCAGTCAAGCATTCAGTCTTGGGCAATGGGTTCATAAGATCACTTGCCCATGGCTGAGTTCTTTACTTAAAAGTAGTTTCGCCGCACCACTCTCGCTCAGAGTTTGGTGCAAGATGATGGGTTTTTCAGCTCTCTTGATGAGCTGCTCGATGAGGTGTAAGTACATGGCAACAGAAGGCAATTTAGTCGCACCAACACGCCATCCGATTGATTGGAAGGGTGACGATTTTTACAACGAAGACTCCTGTGTCAAAGAGATGGAACGCATCTTTGATATTTGTCATGGCTGCCGTCGCTGTGTGAGTTTGTGCGGATCATTTCCCACCCTTTTTGATCTGGTTGATGAAAGCGCCACAGGCGAGGTCGATGGTGTTGACAAGAAAGACTACTGGAAAGTGGTCGATCAATGTTTCATGTGCGACCTGTGCTACATGACCAAGTGTCCCTACGTTCCGCCCCATGAGTGGAATTTGGATTTCCCCCACACCATGCTCAGGGCCAAGGCCATCAAATTCAAAAAGGGCGAGGTCTCAACTGGCGAGCAGTTCCTGGCCTCAACGGATGTACACGGTCAGTTTGCTGGAATTCCGATCGTGGTGCAAGCTGTCAATGCCCTCAACAAGACGTCGGTGGCTCGCTCTGTCATGTCGAGCGTGCTGGGTGTGGATGAGAAAGCTTGGTTGCCCGAATTGGCGAGCAAAAAGTTCCGTTCTGTGGCTCCCAAATCAAAAGACCATCCCGTTGTCAACGGTGCTTTGACACCTGGCAAGGTTGCCATTTTTGCAACTTGTTATATCAATTACAACGAGCCCGGTATTGGTTTGGATTTGTTGAGCATTTTGGAGCACAACGACATTGACTATGTGTTGGTGGAGAAAGAAAGTTGCTGTGGTATGCCCAAGTTGGA
The DNA here is from genome assembly GCA_903887655.1 of uncultured Burkholderiales bacterium. Classification (GTDB taxonomy): domain Bacteria; phylum Pseudomonadota; class Gammaproteobacteria; order Burkholderiales; family Burkholderiaceae_C; genus Limnohabitans. The sequence goes on along the minus strand of CAISQQ010000405.1, from coordinate 1,460 downwards.
GTTGGGTGACCTCGACTCTGTGAATGAGAGCAAGGAAAAAAATATTCCAGTCCTGGCCAAGTATGCCAAGGCCGGTTATGCCATTTTGAGCGCGGTCCCCAGTTGTACCTTGATGTTCAAGCAAGAGCTGCCCTTGATGTACCCCCAAGACGCGGATTGCCAAGCGGTCAAAGAAGCCATGTGGGATCCCTTTGAATACCTCATGGCCAGAAAACGCGATGGTCTTTTGAAGACCGATTTCACCACCCCTTTGGGCAATGTGAGTTATCAGGTGCCTTGCCACTCGCGCGTTCAAAATGTGGGTAAAAAAGCCGAGGAAATGCTCAAATTGGTGCCCCAAACCACCATCAACACCATCGAGCGTTGCTCGGGACATGCCGGCACCTTCGGTGTCAAAAAAGGCTTTCACGACGTGGCCATGAAAATTGGCAAACCGGTGGTCAAAGCCATGGCGCTCATGAAGGATGGCTCAACGCCCGACTTCATCAGCTCTGACTGTCCACTGGGCGGACACCACATTGCGCAAGGATTTGAAGCCCAAGGCTTGGCTGTGCCTGAGCTAGAGCACCCCATCAGTCTCATCAAGCGCGCCTACGGTCTGTGAGGTCAAAGACTGTGGTGGCTTGGAGGATGAATGAAATTTAAATCGTAAAGGGAAAACATCATGGATACTTTTTTGCAAAAAACCGGTCGTATCACGACCGAAAACCTGATGAGTTTGGAGGCTTACTCCAAATACAGAAAGCTGCACAAAGCTGACATCATTGCGCACCGCAAACTGCGCTCAGTGAACTTGGGTGAGCACATGAATTTACAGTTTGAGAGCGAGACCACCATTCGCTATCAAATTCAGGAAATGCTCAGGATTGAAAAAATATTCGAAGAAGAGGATATTCAGTCTGAAATTGACACTTATGCACCCTTGGTGCCGAGTGGCAGCAATTGGAAAGCCACCATGCTGCTTGAGTACCCTGAGGTCAATGAGAGAAAGCGCGAGCTCGCCAGACTCATTGGTGTTGAGGATCGGCTCTTCATTGAGGTTCAAGGTCACGGACACGTTTACGCCATTGCCGATGAAGATCTCGAGCGTGAAAATGCTGAAAAAACCTCCTCGGTGCATTTTGTTCGTTTTGAGTTGACCCCCGCCATGGTGGCCGAGGTCAAAGCGGGCGCAAGCGTCAAATTGGGCTGCGACCACACCAACTATCCCGCACATGTGAGCATTGCACCCGAGACACTCGCCAGTTTGGCCGGCGATTTAAAGTAATTGTTGTTCAAATGCGCAGGTCAGCCGATGGGCGCTTGAGCTGCCGTCAGGTTCTACAATGGATGAGGGCTCAAGTGCCCTACAGTCTCAGCCCCATTGCCTTGGTCTGCCATTTTTGAACTGATATCGAACATGCTTTTTTTGTTGTCTCCTGCCAAGACCTTGGACTACGACACGCCCTTGCCCGCTGAGT
>CAISQQ010000404.1 GCA_903887655.1 uncultured Burkholderiales bacterium | reverse complement strand
GATGAGATGAAGTTTCGCTTTGGCGGCATCATCCTCACCTACTCCGAGTCGATCACCGTGGTGTTGGCCGTGTGTGCCTGCGCTTGGGTGAGCTGGATGCTCTACAAAACCGATGTGGGCCGATCGGTGCGAGCCGCTGCCGAGGATGCGGACATTGCCCAAGCCTTTGGCATCCATGCGCGTCAATTGTCTTTGGGACTGGCGGGTGTGTGTGGCGGCTTGGCAGCGTGTGCTGGCGTTTGCGTGGCCCTCACATTCACCTTGGCGCCATCGCAAATTTTTGCGTGGATTGGCGTCGTCTTTGCCGTGGTCATGATGGGGCGTTTGGCATCGGCTTGGGCGCCGCTTTTTGCCGGTTTGGTGGTCGGCATCAGCGAGTCCATGACCATGGCCATCACGGCGCCCACTTGGGCGCCCTTGGTGTCGTTTACGCTCCTCATTTTAATTTTGCTCTTGAGGCGCGGACATGACTGAAATCTCTAGCCCAACGAGCCCGATGGGCGTGCAGCGTGCGCTGCCCGCAATCGTTTTGATGCTCACCTTGGTGGGCCTCATTGGTGCGCCTTTTTGGGGTTTGCCCAACTATTGGCAGTCCTTGCTGTACATGGTGTTTTTTTGGGTCACTTTGTCCACCAGTTGGAATATGCTGTCTGGCTACTCGGGCTACTTTTCGTTCGGCCATGGGGCTTTTTTTGGCCTGGGGATGTACGGCATGGCCACCTTTGCCACCAAGCTCAACCTCGGGTTTGTGAGCAGTGTGTTGCTCTCGGGAGTGGTGGCCGCAGTGTTGGCGCTCGCCGTGGGCGCGGTGGTGTTTCGATTGAAGAAAATACGTGGCGAATCGTTTGCTCTGATCACCTTGGCGGTCACCTTTGTGCTCGCCACCTTGATCGTCAACACGCCCATTGATGGCGGCCCCGGTGTTTATTTGATGGGGGTTCAAGTGCCGCAGTTGGGGCCCAGCGCATCGTCGAGTTTTTACAATTTGGGCCTGGGTTTGGCGCTGCTGTGTTTGCTCGTGGCCAGAACGCTTTTTTATTCCAAGGCCGGCCTAGGGCTTTTGGCCATTCACGACGATGAGGATGTGGCCCAAGTGCATGGGGTGCCCACTTTTGGCTTGAAAATGGCGGCCTTTGCCCTGTCGAGTTTTTTTGCCGGCATGATGGGCAGCGTTCATGCGCTTTATGTCTCCTATGTGACGGTGGGGGAGACCTTCAACATCACCGTGCCGCTGACTGTGGTGCTCATGAGTGTGCTTGGGGGGGCACGCCACTGGGCCGGTCCCATGGTGGGTGCTGTTTTAATCACCTTCTTACTCAACGCTTTCACCGATGGCGCGAGCGCCTTGATCGGTCGCATCGTGATTGGTCTGATCCTCACCTTCTCCGTTCTTCTCATGCCCCAAGGCATTTGGGGGACCTATCAAGCGTGGCGCAAAGCTCGCACTTCATTGAAGGGCACTCGCACCACCAGCACATCTGAGCCCTTGGAGAGCGTGCATTCCTTGCAAGAGGGCCAAGGGTTGGGACTGGTGCCTCGCGAGCCACTGGACTGGCGTGAGGTGCCTGTAGCGCTTGAGGTCAAGGGTTTGAGCAAGCACTTTGCTGGCATCAAAGCGCTCGATGGTGTGGACTTGACCCTCTACAGCGGTGAAATCTTGGGTCTTTTGGGGCCCAATGGCTCGGGCAAATCCACGTTCATCAATGTGGTGACGGGGCATTTCTCGCCAACACGCGGCTCAATTGAACTCTTGGGTGAGGCGTGTGCGGGCTTGCCCTCCCATCAAATCAGGCGCTTGGGCGTATCGCGCACCTATCAAATTCCAAGACCGTTTGCAGGACTCACTGTGCTGCAAAACGTGATGCTGTCTTCACAATTTGGCGTGTCCAATGCGGGGCAAGACCAGGCGCGACTAGAGGCTTTGCAGTGGCTTGAGTTCACCGGACTCTCCAGCAAAGCCCACGATTTGCCCGATGAGCTCAATTTGCACCAGCGTAAATTTTTGGAGCTCGCACGCGCCTTGGCTGCCAAGCCCAAAGTCTTGTTGCTCGATGAGGTGCTGTCGGGACTCACGCCAGGCGAGATGGAGGTGGCCGTACAAACCATTCGACGCATTCGCGATCAAGGCACATCCATTGTGTTTGTCGAGCATGTGATGTCAGCGGTGATGGCTTTGTCAGACCATTTGCTCGTGCTCGATCAAGGCCGCGTCATCGCTTACGGTTTACCGCAAGACGTGATGCGCGAGCCGCAGGTGGTCACCGCCTATTTGGGCGAAGGCCATGCCGAGTTATCCCTAGGCCACTGAGCACTGTTTTTTCCATGCTTGAACTTCAAAACGTCTACGTTAACTACGGTGCAGCACCCGCGCTGTGGGCGGTATCGATGCAAATCGAGCCGCAAGAGTTGGTCTGTGTCATTGGACCCAACGGGGCGGGTAAAACCACCTTGATCAATACCATCATGGGATTGAATCGCACCCGAGAGGGCAAAATTCTCTGGCAAGGCGAGGACCTCACTGGGCTGGCCGCGCATCGTTTGTGCGAGCGCGGCTTGGCTTTGGTGCCAGAGGGGCGGCGCTTATTCGGCTCCATGAGCGTGCACGAGAACTTACTGCTGGGTGCGGTGCACCCCAAAGCCCGGGCCAAGAGGGCGGACACCTTGGAATGGGTGTGCCATCTCTTTCCCGTGGTGAAGACCAAATTAAAGCAAGCTTCGGCTGAGCTCTCTGGCGGGCAGCAGCAAATGGTGGCCATTGGTCGCGCTTTGATGGCTTTGCCGCAATTGCTCTTGCTCGATGAGCCATCCCTGGGGCTGGCGCCTTCCATCGTGACCGAGATGTTCAATGTGATTCAAACCATTCATCATCAAGGCACTTCGGTGCTCTTGGTCGAACAAAACGTGAGTCGCGCGCTTGCTGTGTCTGAGCGCACCTATGTGCTCGAGAACGGTCGCATTGTGAGCTCGGGCACGTCGGATGTGGTGGCCAATCAGCCTGAGATCAGAAAAGCCTATTTGGGACTTTGAGGCCAAAGCTCGCTACCCCCCACGCCACGGGCTTTTTGAGGTGCAGGGTGGTCGCCATGGGCCTGGTGGGTCTTGTCCGTGCCTGAGAAGAAGCACTTGCAGCTGCGACCAAACGAAACCCTCACCCCCAGGCATCCCCCCAACCGATACCCTCTTTGATATGCCCCTTTGATGTTTTGACCCCTGAGCACACTCACCATGACCCTTTGTAGACCCCACAACCAAACCCGCCCAACGCTCGTGCCCCGACCCTTGCGAACACGGGTGTGGGGACTCTTGGCCTTGGCCCTGCAGTCTTGGGCTGCTGACCCTTATCCCAATCGCGCGATTCGCATCGTGGTGCCTTTTGCTGCCGGGGGGGGAGG
>CAISQQ010000403.1 GCA_903887655.1 uncultured Burkholderiales bacterium | reverse complement strand
CGATTTGTCTTGGAGCAGAACCATGGAGTTCTTCAAAAAGGAATTGGCCTAATCAAAGCGTCTCTGTCGGCAAGTCTTTTGAGGACACCGATTGGCTTTGGATGCCCAGCCGTCCCACGACCCATGCAGTAAACCCTAGGCCAGTGGGGCGTCAAGTTTGGGTAGGATAGTTGCTTTATTACTCCCAAGGATGTTTTGATGACCTCGACCTTCACCCCAAAGCTCTGGAGCCCTTTTCGAGCCGTTTTTAAAGGCCTGCTGCCCTTGTTTTTGGGCACAGCACTCAGCGCTTCTTGGGCACAAGGTGCACCCGCGCCCGCTGCTTCGCCAGCGAGTGGGAAAACCGAGTTGTTGTGGTTGGGGCAAGCCGGATTTCGAATGACCAGTCCTGGCGGTAAAAATATCATCATTGATCCATGGATCTCCACTGGCCCCAAAGCGCCCGCGATTTACAAAAAAGACCTCTCTGCGCTGGGCAAGGTGGACTTCGTTTTGGTGACCCATGGACATGTCGATCATTTGGGTGACGCGCCAGAGATTGCCAAGCTCAACAACTCGGTGCTCTACGGCCCTGCCGACATGGTCACGCCACTCATTACCCTGGGGATGATGCCTGCCAACCTCACCCATCGCTTTAACAAATCAGGCACCATTGAGCCCTTTGCGGGCCTCAAAGTCACAGCCGTCCATGCCGATCACTCCTCTTTGATCGTGTTCAACAATCCGGCCACGGGCAAATCAGAGTCACACCCAGCGGGCGAGCCCCTTGGGTACATCATTGAGATGGAAAACGGCTTTAAGATTTGGCACATGGGAGACACTGGGCTCTTTGGCGATATGAAATTTATCGCTGAGCATTACCAACCCGACATGGTCATGATCCCCATCGGCGGTAACTTCACCATGGGCCCCAAGGATGCAGCCTTTGCACTCAATACTTGGATCCATCCCAAAATGGTGATTCCCATGCACTACAACTCCAACCCCATGACCAAGGGAACTTTGGCCGAATTTCAAGAGGCCATGAAAGGCAGTCCCATTCAGATCGTCCCCATGACCGAAGGGCAAAGTCTGAGCTTTTAAGCCGCCATTTTGATGGCAAGTAAAACGAGCTTCAAGCGTGGTGGCTGCGAGCTCGTTTTCAGGTCGGGCGACCCAATGCGGTCTGCAAAAGAGCCAACAGTTCTTCGTTGTTCCAGGGTTTGTGAACGAATCCACTCAAGTCGGCCGCCTTCAAGGCGGGATCATCGGCACCCAGGTCTGAAAAGCCTGTGAGCAAAAAACGCAAAGTCTCAGGCCAATCGCGTTTCACCACAGTAAGCAACTCAGCGCCAGTCATGCCTGGCATGCCCATATCGCAAATCACCGCGTCAAAGCGCTGTGCGGCCAACAACGTCAAGGCCTCATCGGCACCATTGGCTGTGCTCACGTCGAATCGATTCATCTTTAAAAAACGGGTCAATGAGCGCAGTATGTTGGGCTCATCATCCACGCAAAGTATGTGAACGCTCGGATTGGACATGGGCTTAGCTCTTCAATTGCACAGACGCTTGATCGGCTTGAATCACAGGCAAAGACACTTTGAAACAAGTCCCTTCGCCAATGGTGCTGTGCACCTCAATGCTGCCACCGTGTCTTTGAACAATGCCGTGGGACACCGATAAGCCAAGCCCGGTACCCTGCCCGATGGACTTGCTGGTGTAAAAGGGATCAAAAATCTTACTCAAGTTCTCTGGCGCAATGCCGCAACCCGTGTCTTGAACCTCGACCCAAACATGACTTTCATCTTGGCTCACACCCGAGCGAATGCTCAGCACCCCTCGTTTCGACTCATCCATGGCCTGAGAGGCATTGACAATCAAATTCAAAAAAACTTGGTTGAGTTGGGACGGCACGCATTGGATATCTGGCAAGGGTGCGAGTTCGAGCGCCAACTCGGCCTTGTATTTGAACTCATGATTGACAATGTTCAAAGTGGACTCAATGCCATGGTTGATATTGGCCATTTGCCATGTCAGTTGGACGTCTGTGCGTGAGAAGTTTTTGAGGTCTTGAATGATATTTTGAACCCGCTCCAACCCTTCGCGGGTCTCGCTCATCAAGGGGTGCACATCGCCTTTGACATAATCGTATTGCAGCTGGAGCTTCAAGGACTTCACCGACTCTAGGGCAGACCTTAAAGCGTCCACACTCAGACCCTCACCGATGGGTTGCGCATCCAAAATTTGCTCGTAGATCTCCAAGTATTTTTGCAAAGTACTGATATTGGAGGCCACAAATGCGATCGGGTTGTTGATTTCATGCGCCACACCGGCAGAGAGTTGGCCCAAGGCGGCGAGTTTTTCCGACTGGGTGAGCCGTTGGGTGAGCTCGAGCTTGTCGTCGGTGGCGCTTTGCGCTTGCCGGTGAGTCACCACCAATTCGTCGTGGGTGGCCTTGAGCTCGACATTGATGCGGGCAAAACGTCGTAGCAATAAGAGCGAGGACGCAGCAAAAAGCAAGATAAAAATCGACATCACACCACCAAAGAATACATAAGACCTCAAATGGCTTTTGTACTCCATCAAGGCGTCGGACTCGTCCATGCCCACAAGCACCATCAGCGGTTGGTTGTTGATGCGTTCAAAGGCGTACAAGCGCTTGACGTGATCAAACACTTGATCGGACTTGAAGGTGCCCAAGGGCGTGATCCCCACACTCTCGGGCAACTTCAAGTTGGGCAATGCACCATCAATTTGACTGCGATCCCCCTCCACCAAAGTACGCACACCCCCATCTAGGCTCGCCATTGCGGTAAAACCATGGGGACCGAGGTCAATCGATTTGTGAAAATTGGTGAAGTAATTGGGATCAAAAGAAGCCACGGCCACCCCCTTCAAACTACCATCAGGGTTGTTCATGCGCCGAGACACTTGGATGGACCACTTTTGGCTCACGCGACCGAGCACGGGTTTACTGATGAAAATCCCATAGGGATAGGTGTTCAAGTGCACTTTGAAATGCTCCCGGTCCGAGAGGTCCACTTTGGTGGTGGTTTTTTTCAAATTGGAGAACACATACATGCCCTGATCATCAATGATGCCCGTTTGATTAAAAAACCGCACATCCAAGACCTTGTTGTCAAAGTAATCTTTGAGCAGTGGGAAGTCACGATCCCCACTTTTTTCGTAATGGTATTGAACAATTCTGAGCAACTCATCGGCGCCGCCCAACGTGTTTTGGGTGTGTTCTTTGAAACTGCGTGCAATGTTTCTCAAATTACCAAAAGCGGCTTGCTCAATCAAAACCTGGTCTTGTTGGGCTCTGACAAAAACAAACACCCAAACCAGCACCAAGAGCACCACCGCAACACCCGACAAAGGCAGTGTGGGGTCTTTGTGATTCGATAAGAAATTCATCCAACGAGGCAACAGTCTGAGCATAGGTATTAGCGTTTCGGTGTGTGTTGAGTCTCTATCCTAACATCGGGGTTTTAACTTTGGATGAACCCGAGCGCAGGAGGTGTGAATTTTTCGCCGATCCGCCGAAACGGCACGGTCTCACCCCAGTGAGGACTTGAGACTGCTCACACTGGGCCAAAACCCATCGCCAAGTCGCACCTCCTGGGCCGAT
>CAISQQ010000402.1 GCA_903887655.1 uncultured Burkholderiales bacterium | reverse complement strand
GCTCACCGTTGGTGTCTTGGCGTATACGCGCCCCACCTGATGGCGTGGATCCCGGCACGGATCGTGGCGCTGAGCGAGGGTGGATCCGCTCATGGCTTGGCCTTGGTGTCGACTGGGGGCGTGACCTTGCCCTCAGCCTCTGCGGACTGGGTCGAGGCCTTGGCTGGCGCTTGATCCGCGACCACGCTCACCACATCGCCTTGACTGATCGAGTCAGCTGGGTTGAGCACCAATCGCTCGCCACCCACCAAACCCTCGATCACATCCATCTTGGTGCCATAGTCACGGCCGACTTTGATTTTTTGCAGCTTGACCTTGCTTTGTTCATCGATGATGGCCACTTGAGTGCCCTCTTTTCTGATGATGAGCGTGTTGGAGGGGATATTGATCGCGTGACTTGGCGGGAGGGTGAGCACCACCTGAACAAAGGCACCGGGCTGAAGCAAGCCCGCCTTGTTGTCAAACGACACCTCAACTTGCATGGTCCTCGTCGCGGGGTCGATTGCGCCCGCAGTTCTGGCCACTTTGGCGGGAATCTTTTTGCCGCGAAGCTCATCTTGCTGAATTTGCGCCTCTTGGCCTGGGCGAACAAACTGTGCATAGGACTGCGGCACATTGACATAGATCTTCAAGCGATCAATGCTCGAGACCACAAAAAGTGGCTTGGTGGTGCCATCGACCAAGTCGCCGATGTCAATATTGCGCTTGGTCACAATGCCAGTGAACGGCGCCACAATGCGCTTGAAAACCGTGAGCTGCTTTAAGCGCTCGACGTTGGAGGCGGACGCATTGAGGTTGGAGATCGCTTGTTGATAGGCACTCCTTTTTTCTTCGTATTCTTGCTGTGACACCACATCTTTTTTTCTCAAGGCATCCCATCTCTCGAGAGAGGACTTGGCCAATTGCATGCTTTCATTGGCTTGTTGTTGAGCGGCCAGACCTTGAAAGAGCTGCTGGTCCAACTCTGGTGTTTCCACTTCCGCCAAGACGTCACCTGCTTTGACTGGCGAGCCAATGTCCTTGTACCAGCGCTTGATGTAGCCCGAGGCTCTCGAGGCCACAGGGGCCTGCGTCAAACCGAGCAAGGTACCGGGCAAGGTGAGCAGTTGAGGCTCCTCGGCTCGCTTGACCACGGCCGCTTTGACATAGTTCTTGGACTGCACGCCCACCAAGGCCTCCAGCGCTTGGGCGTTGTTGATGCGACTCCACCAGGTGTTGCCCGATCCAATCGCCAGCAACACAAAAAAACCGATCAACCAGTACTTGGTTTTGTGGCTGCTCATTGATTTGTCCGTCATAAAGTTTCCTACACGCCTTGGTAATACATCGAAGTCTTGCTTGAACGCTTGCGTGGATCAAGCACGCGGGGGGGTGATTTTTCGCTGTTCGCGAAGCACCAAGCGCTGGTGAATTTCCGCAAATACCACCGGCACAAAAAACAAGGTGGAGACCGTTGCAAACAACAAGCCACCAATCACCGCCCGACCCAAGGGCGCATTTTGCTCCCCCCCATCCCCCAGGCCCAGCGCCATCGGTATCATGCCGATGATCATGGCCAGCGCCGTCATCAACACCGGTCGAATTCGGGTGGCCCCTGCCTCCAACGCAGCCAAGAGGGGCGCCATCCCCTCCTCCCTTTGCTGCTTGGCAAAGGACACCACCAAAATGCTGTTGGCTGTTGCCACCCCCATGGTCATGATGGCCCCCGTCAGTGCCGGCACAGACAGTGTGGTTTTGGTCAAAAACAGCATCCAAGCAATGCCCGCCAAAGCGGCCGGCAAGGCGGTGATGATGATCAATGCGTCAATCCAAGACTGGAAGTTCACCACAATGAGCAAATACACCAAGACAATCGCCATCAATAAACCGATGCCCAAGCCCACGAAGGAGGACTGCATGGTTTGAACTTGACCGCGAACGCTCACTTGGGCACCTCTGGGCAATTGGTCCTTCATTTCATCGACCAAGCGGTTGACTTGCGTGGCAATGTTGGCCAAATCGGTGCCTTGAACGTTCACATAAATATCCACCGCGGGCTGAATGTTGTAGCGACTCATGATGGGCAAGCCTCTCTTGGGCTCGGTGCTCACCAAGTTGCCCAGCAGCTGCGAGTTTTCCACTGGGTTGGCGAGACTGGCCACCGGCACATTGAGCAAATCATTGAGCGTTTGGATGTTGTACTGCGGGGTTTGCACCACCACACTGTAGACCACGCCACTTTTGGGGTTGAGCCAAAAGGCAGGCGCCGTTTGCGCACTGCCTGACAAAGCCACCAGCAAGTTTTGCCCCACATTTTGCGGCGTCAGCCCCAATTGCTGCAGTCTTGAGCGGTCCATGGTCAAGCCAATTTCTGGGTTGTCCATGCGTTGGTGAACGTGCGCGTCCACTGCCCCAGGGATTTGTCGAATTTTTTGGGTGAGTGCAGCGGCCAACTCCTTGTTGGCCCGCAAATCAGACCCCGTGAACTGGATGTCGATCGCCGCGGGCAAGCCAAAGTTCAAAATCTGGGTGACGATGTCGGCGGGTTGAAAGAAAAACTCGACGCCAGGAAATTTCTGCGGCAAGGTGTTCCTCAGTTCTGTCACCCACTCTGCCGAGGGTCGATGACCTTCCTTCAAGGACATCAAGAGCTCTGCGTCCATGGCACCAATGGTGCCTGCATTGCTGTAAGACAAATTGATACCGCTGTTGGGCACCCCCAGGTTGTCCAAAATGGTCTCGAGCTCATTGGCCGGAATTTGCGCTCTGATTTGCGCCTCGATCGCGTCGGCCAAGCGGGCAGTCTCTTCAATTCGAGTGCCCGAGGGCGCTCTGAAATGGAGGCGAATTTGACCGGCATCCACGCTTGGAAAGAAATCTCGCCCGAGCACAAAAAAGAGTCCGCACGAGAGAATACAAAATGCCAAAAAAAGACTGCCAAAGGCGGGGCGACGCGCCAACGCACTGGCCAAGACCTCCCGGTACCCCAACCGGAAACGCTCAAATTGCTGGTCAAACGCGCGGTAGATGCGCTCGAGCCAACTCGATGTGGTGACACGGGCACTGGCGCCCGGGCCATGGTCCACGTGTCGCATGAGCAGCGAGACCATGGTCGGCACAAAACTTCTGGACAAGAAAAACGACACCAGCATGGCAAACACCACCGCTTCACCCAAGGGCACAAACAAGTAACGCGCCACCCCCGAGAGAAAAAACATTGGCACAAACACAATACAAATGCACAAGGTCGCCACAAACGCGGGCACCCCAATTTCGCCCGCCCCCACCTCAATGGCGTCATAAAGGGGCTTGCCCATGTGCAAATGACGCTCCACGTTTTCAATCGTCACAATGGCTTGGTCGACCAAAATACCCACCGACAAAGCCAAGCCGCCAAGCGTCATCAAATTGAGCGTCTCACCCAGCGCAAAAAGCAACAAAATCGAGGACAAGATCGACAACGGGATCGTCATCGCGATGATGAGCGTGCTCCTCCAGTTGCCCAAAAACAAAAGCACCATGGCCGCGGTCAATGCGGCCGCAATCACCGCCTCACTCACCACCCCCTCAATGGCGGCTTTCACAAAAACCGATTGGTCAAAAATCTGTGCGATTTTGATATCTTGGGGGATGGATTTCGCGGCCTGGGGCAACTTTTCCTTCAGGTTGGAGATGATGCTCAAGGTCGAGGCACCGCCGTTTTTGAGCACGGAGATCAACACACCCCGCACACCATCTTGGCGCACGATGTTGGTTTGCGGCCGAAAGCCGTCTCTCACCATGGCCACATCGCGGATGTAGGTGGTCACGCCATTGACCGTTTTGATGGGCAAGTCATTGAGCCCCGCAATGGCGCTTGTGGAGCTGTTCAAGGACACGTTGTACTCGGTGCCATCGAGTTTGGTGGTGCCCGAAGGCAAGATCAAACTTTGCGCATTCACCGCATTGACCACATCGGCGGGCGCCAAACCCCGGGCCTGGAGTTGTCGGGTGTCAATATCCACCGAGACCAGTTTGATCTTGCCCCCGGATGGGTAAGGAATGGCCACACCAGGAATGGTCACCAACTGGGGCCTCAAGGAGGTCACCGCGGCATCGAACAAGTCTGGCTCGGACAAGGTGGGGCTCGAGAGGGCCAGCTGAATCACGGGTATGGTCGAGGCGGAGTACTTGACCACAAGGGGGGGCGTGATGCCCGGGGGCAGTTGCCTGACTTGAGATTGCACCGCTGCCGTGACTTGGGCCAAGGCGGCTTGGATGTTGGCATTGGGCTGAAAATAAATCTTGATGATGGAGCTGCTTTGGAGCGACGTCGACTCGATGTGTTCGATGTCGTTGACCACGGTGGTCAAGCCACGCTCACTCGAAGCCGCAATGCGTTGCCCCATCTCTTGGGCTGACAAGCCGTTGTAATCCCAAATGATGCTGAGCACTGGGATATTGATCTCGGGAAAGATGTCGGTGGCCATGTTCAACAGCACAAACGGCGAGGCCAACAAAATCAGCAAGGCCATGACGATGAAGGTATATGGGCGCTTGAGTGCGAGTTGAACCAGGGACATCAGAATTCTTTATAAAAAAACACGCCTGCCTAAAACCATGGCGAGAAAAAGCAAAATAAGGGTCGATCTAAGCGCCCCTAGCATACCCAATTATCTTGACATTTATCAACACCAGACCCTACCATCAGGGTAAGTTCGGATGAATCAATGGCCCCTTTGTGTCCATCGTGGATGACCTTGCCGGCCCCCACCTCGTGCAGCGTTGAGTCTCAGAGGCCCCGCCCGGTGCCAAGCGGCACTCTTTTTGCTCGGACTGGTCAGACCCAGGCCCCCAAGGGCTCAGCCTCGTCATTGCCAGCCACCAGCGCCAGCAAGTGAGCACCAAAACGGTTCATGCCGATGGTTTTTTGCGGGAATGCGAAGAATGGGACCCGACTTGGGGCCACTCACCGTTAAACTTAGGAGGAAGTGGGGCTCCATGCGAGGTCATGAACGGCCGATTGGTCCTTGC
>CAISQQ010000401.1 GCA_903887655.1 uncultured Burkholderiales bacterium | reverse complement strand
GATAAATTGGGCCAAATCCGTGGCGGATTCAAGCCCTATGGCGTTGTAAAGCGACACCCTGAGACCCCCCAATGAACGGTGGCCCTCCAGTCCAGTGAATCCTTCTCGCTTCGCGCGATCTAAAAAATCCTTTTCCTGAGCAGGGTTATTGAGTCGAAATGCCACGTTCATGCGTGAGCGAAAGCCTGCCTTGGCATGGATTTGATAGTGCTCGGGGTAGTGGTTGAGGGCTTGGTAGATGCATGCGGCCTTTTGGCGATTGATTTCTTCCATGGCTTGAAGGCCACCAACGTCCTCGAGCATCCACTGGGCCACCAAATTGAGCACGTAGATGGACAACACGCAAGGTGTGTTGTAGACCGACTGCGCCATCAAGTGGGTGTGGTAATTGAGCATCGAAGGCAAATCCCGGCGCGCCAAATCCAAAAATTCGTCCTTGACAATCACCAAGGTGACCCCTGCTGGCCCCAAGTTCTTTTGGGCATGGGCATAGATCAAATCAAATTGTGAAATATCGATGGGGCGAGACAGCAAATTGGAGGACATGTCACAAATGATGGGTACGCCCAAGCCCACGCCTGTTTTTGGGCTCACTGGGCCAGAACTGAACTCCAGACCTTCAACGGTTTCGTTGGAGACGTAATGAAGGTAAGCGGCCTTGGGGTCGATCTCCAAATGCTCCCATTCGGGCAGGCTCCTATAGCCATCGTTCTCGCCATTCCAAGCCAGGTGGACACGGCCTTCGTGGGCGGCTTCGCGGGGGGCTTTTGCGCTCCAATAGCCCGTTTGCAAATAGTGGGCTGTTTTGCCAGTGCCTCTTAAGAAGGCCATGGCGATCATGGAAAACTGCAAGCTGCTGCCGCCTTGCAAAAACATCACGTGGTAGTTGTTGGGGATGCCAAGCAGGCTTCGAAGTCTGCTCTGAGCTTGTTCAATAAGGCTCATGAACCACTCACTTCGGTGGCTCATGCCCAAGACTGAGATGCCAGTTTCGGGCAAGGCATGAACGGCTTGCTCAACCTCGCGAAGAACACAGTCAGGCAAGGCGCCAGGACCCGCGGAAAAATTTCTTTGATTCAGTAGACTCATGTCTCAGCACTCCTGACGTTTGAGCAGTTGGTAAAAAGCATCAAAGGTTTTTTTCATGATCGCTTTTTTATAAGGGAAAAGTTCTTCGGAGTCTGTATCGTGGACCCAAGCCGAGTTGTCGACTTCAAAAACAATGAGCTCACCCAGTGGACTCAAGGCGCAATCGAGCACCATGTAGTCCAAGGGGATCAATCGGTAAATTTCACGAAAGATGGCAGCAAAAGGCTGGGCAATTCGATCCTCAAAGCTTTCCATGAATGACTTTTCTTCATTTTTTTTGAGCTCATCCAATTCCATCTCCGCCGACTTGTAGTGCACCACCCAATGCTTGGAGACGGCCAAATGACTGACGAAGGGCACACCTTGAATGAGAGAGAGACGAAATTTGCGAAATTGCTTGTCTTCGCTTTGGTAGTCAATGTAGGGGCAGACATAAAACTCTGGCTCAGTGTGCTGATTCAAATAGTGTCCCAAAGCTTGAACACTTTCAATCAGTTCAAAGGCAATTCCCGCATGCAACTCGCAAGGTCTGATGGTCAACGGCAAGTTCAAGGGGAGGGCGCTGCTTGCAAGATGGGTTTGGCTGGCATGAGCGATGGACAAGAGGGCTTGTCGAGAGTGTTTATCTTGTCGAGCCATGATCAAGCCAGGAATGTCCTTGAGCAAACGGGAAGCGTGCTGTCTTTCACAGTAAAACACCCAAGACGGATGGTTCAGCATGGGCCTGGGCCAGTGTGTTGCCCATTCACACAAGGTTTTTAAAAGGGGGGCATTTTTTTTCGAGTAGCCCATGGCCACCATGGCGACATCGTGGTCGGGGATGCGTTGGGGTGGGCTGCCTTGAGGCATCAAATAAAGCAGTTCAAGTTGAATGGCTTGGCCCTCGACCAAATAGTCCAAGGGGCAATTTTCTCGCATGTCGCCCGGCGCGCACAGCGCCAGCAACCGCAGAGCAGGCTCTTTGGGGTGGGTTTGGAGTCGGTAGGTTTGCCTCAGACTCAGGGCCTTGGATTGCAACTCCAAAGAGAACTCCTCTTGCTGAGTCCCTTGAAACAAATAGAACAAGCGCATAAAGCGGTTGGCCATATCAGGGTCAAGCATGGCCATTTCCAGCATTTGTAAAGCCTCATCTCGGCGTGTTCTGGCTATGCTGACATGGGACTCAATGGGGAGCAGTGGCTCTTGGCTGAGTTCAAACTTCATCTCTCGTGCCTCTTCAACGCGGATTGGGGTGTGGTTGGGAGGTGTTTTGAGGCGAAACAGGTTCGCGCAGTGTCTTACCCCCCGCAGCGCGCGACCTTGGTTTCATGCGCCACCTTGTTGAGCCTCTTTGGCCCCTGGGGCAGTGGAGCCGTGTTCACAATCGACCCGTTGGACGGGGCATAACAGAATATCGGGTGCAATTTGTGTATGTTAGCGCCTAAAATGGACAGCAAAGCTCAAAGCGATGAATAAAACGCCGACTGAATGAAATTTTCACCCGTCTCTCTCGCCCAAACCGTGGGTGCCAAAGAACTCTTTGAAAGTGGCCAACTGTGCCAAGAACAAGGGGAGTTGGACCGCGCTTTGGCGTTTTATGCCAGAGCATTGAAGCTCGATGAGGTCCACTTGGGAGCGCTTTACAGGAGTGCAGTGATTTGTGCTCAAACCAAAAACTTCGAAGATGCGATCGTTTTTTTCGAGCGTGCTCATGCGTTAAATCCTGGGGACTTGAGGTGTCTTTTGCAGTGGGGCATCGCCCTTAAAGAAATGGGGCGCCTTGAGGGTGCATTGGAGATATTGGAGCGCGCTTTGCAGCTCAACCCTGCTGAGGCAGATATCCATATTCACAAAGGCCTTACCCTCATGGGACTCAAGAGTTGGCGCGCCGCCTTGTCTTGTTTTATGCAAGTGATTCCCGCTCAGCCAAACAATGAAGCACTTTATTTGTACAAAGCTCGTGCGTTGACTGAGCTCAAAGAGTTCGATGCCGCTATGGCAAGTTTTGACCAAGCCACGGCTTTGAGAGATGATTACGTCGAGGCCCATTTCAGCAAGGCTCAAGCTTGTATGGAGGCGGGCGACTTGCTGCGAGCCTTGTCAACTTTTGAAAAAGTGGTGCAAATAGCACCTTCGTTTGCGCTGGCTTACCAGTACCAAGGTTTTGTTCTCTTCCAATTGGGCAGGGTGCATGAAGCGCTTGAGGCCCATCAGCGAGCCATAGGCTTGCAGCCGGGGAACAAAGAATCTTGGTTTCAGCTGGGCTTGGCACAAAATCAATTGGGCCAGTTTGACGAAGCACTCACAAGTTATGAGAAAGCGATCCAGCTTGGGACTCAAGATCAAAAAGCCTTTTTCAATGCGGGCTTGCTCCTCATCAATTTAGGGCGATATTCGCAAGCCATCAAACGCTTCAATCAAGTGATTGACCTTGGTGGACCAACGCCTTTGCCCTATGTCAATCGTGGCATGGCTCAACAATTAATGGGCGACTGGGCTGGTGCCCAAGTGAGTTTTAACCAAGCGATTGCGATCGATTTTCAGTGCGCATTGGCGCATTTCAATTTGGGTGTTTTGCAACAAAAGCAAAGAGACTTGCAGTCGGCCTTGATGAGCTATGGGCAAACCATCAAGTGCGATCCAGAGCATTTGAGCGGTTGGTTGAATATGGGGGATGTGTTGCATGACTTGCAGCATCCCAAGGCTGCCATCGAGTGCTATGAGCGTGCCCTGATCCTAAAACCTGGCGACCCGCATATTCTGTACCACATGAGCTTGTCTTTGTTGCTGGATGGGCAATACGAAAAAGGTTGGGGTTACTTTGAGTACCGCAGAGACTACGAGGGAGCTGCGTTGTCGCAGAGGAAAAATCCCACAAATGTGCCGTTGTGGCTTGGTCAAGAGGGACTGAAGGGACAACGCCTTCTTGTTCAGAGCGAACAAGGTTTGGGTGACACCTTGCAGTTTGTGCGCTATGTACAAGTCCTTGTTCAAGCTCAAGTGAGGGTCATCTTGCAAGTGCCTGCCGCCTTGAAAACCTTGCTCAAATGTGTCTCCGGTGTGGAGTTGCTCATTGCTCAAGGTGAGCGGGTGCCTGAAGTGGATTTTTACTGTCCTTTGATGAGTTTGCCTCATGCACTGCGGCGTTATCTTGAAAATGCATCCGACCTCTTTGTTGCTGAACGTCCTTACCTTCAGGCCCCTGAGGTCAAGCTCAAGTGGTGGTCAAGCCGAGTCAAGCCCAGCGTGAGGCGCAAAGTTGGTCTGGTCTGGTCTGGGGGGTTTCGGCCCAATTTGCCGGCCTCCTGGGAGGTCAATGAGAGACGAAACATTCCCTTGGAGCTCTTTGAAGTCCTTCAGACTGAGGCCATTGAATTTTATTCTTTGCAAAAAGGCGAGCCGGCACAATCAGAACTCACGCAGATGATTCAATCCAATCGGTTGCGCTTGCCCCTGGTCAACTGGATGGACGATGCCCATGACTTTTCCGATACCGCAGCATTGGTCGATCAGCTTGATTTGATCATCTCTGTCGATACTTCAACGGCACATTTGGCCGCTGCCATGGGCAAGCCCGTGTGGTTACTCAACCGCTATGACACTTGCTGGCGCTGGGGTTTGAGTGAATCCCATACACCTTGGTACCCCACCATGAGAATCTTCAGGCAAGCGCAACTTGGCGACTGGACAGGTGTCATGCAAACGGTGAAGGTGGAGCTCGAGCGCTGGCTCAGAACGCATTGAACGACCCCTTGAGGCGGCTGTGGTAAAGCTCGTTTGGGGAGTGAGTCGTTCAGTTTTATTTTATTCAAACCGAGTCAGCCCTGGGAAAAGGGAGCAAGACGACTGAGGTAGCGATGGGGAGAAAAAATAAAGAGGGGCTAAAAAAATAACAACCCATGGCGGAGACAGATCAGCGATCGATTTGCGTCATAGAGGCGAATATTGATCGGTCAAGCAAAAAAGTCTTTGGCGCAAAGCAGCTCGATCAAGGGGAACACTTTGCCCGCACCGCGGTGCAGGCAAAGTGATTCAAGGTGTCAAATTATGACAAGTGTTTGCCAATCAAGCCGGCCAACTCAAACATGGTGACTTGGGGCTTACCAAATACCGCTTTGAGTTTGTCATCGGCATTGATATTTCTTTTGTTGACTTTGTCTTGTAGACCGTGCTTTTTGATGTACGTCCACAATTTGCTCACCACCTCAGTGCGGGGGACTGCATGGTGGCCAATGACAGCGGCCAATGCGGCGCTGGGTGTCAACGGCTTCATGAAGGCTGCATTGGGAGTGCGCTTTTTAGCAGCTGCTTTTTTAGCAGGGGCTTTTTTAGCGGGAGCTGCTTTTTTAGCAGGGGCTTTTTTAGCGGGAGCTGCTTTTTTAGCAGGCGCTTTTTTAGCGACTACTTTTTTAGCAGGAGCCGCTTTCTTGGCGGGCGCTGCTTTTTTTGCAGCTTTTTTTGCCGGGGCTTTTTTTGCAGTTGCCATCTTTGAAGTTCCTTCTTGAATGTATATAAAAAAACCAATGAAAAATGCCTTTTCACCAGTGCTGTGATCCTAAAGGGAAAAAACACACTTTCCAAGTGGGAAATCACTTTTTTTCAAGGTAAATGTTGTTTTTTTTGTTGAAAATGCCCGGTTTTCCCCTCGAGAGGATGGTTTTCACCTTTTCTACGAGGGAAGACGACAGTGAAGAGGGGTGCAGCTCGAGACAAAAAGCGTTGGAATTATTGGCGGCGGTGTTGTGATTTTGAAGGGGCATTGGGTGGTGTGAGGTTCATTCTTTTCAAGCGCAATCGAACACCGTGACGGTGATGCACACCAGCCACCACGGCGAGCGCATGTTTGGAGCTCAACGCTTGAGGCCTGATCAATAGGGCGACTTCAAGCGTCAAGCCCCGGGTGAAACTCGAAGCACGTTTTGGCGCTGGGCAAAATATGGGAAAATAAGAAAAGTGTTGACCAACTCGACACCACTCACCACTCACCACTCAAGCGTTGGACACGCCAGCAGCGCTGATGACTGGGACGGTGACACCGCGGACTATCAAAGCTCTCAGGGCTCGTGGCTGCGCGGGTCTGTGTCAACGATCAGCGCGTGCATTTTCCTTGAATCTTTTTTTCTCACCTAACCTGACTCTCAAATGCTCGATATCACTTTGCCCGATGGCTCCGTAAGACAATACCCCAGCGCCTTGAGCGTGATGGATGTGGCCAGCTCGATTGGTGCCGGTCTGGCCAAGGCGGCGTTGGCCGCGAGCGTGGATGGACGCCTGGTGGATTTGGACCACGTGATCGATCGCAACGTGACGCTGGCGATTTTGACCCCGAAAGATCCCCAAGGCTTGGAGGTGATTCGCCACTCGACGGCTCACTTGATGGCCTATGCAGTGAAGTCCTTGTTTCCTGAGGCCCAGGTGACGATCGGCCCAGTGATTGAAAATGGGTTTTATTACGATTTCGCCTACCACCGTGCGTTCACCCCCGAAGACTTGGTGGCGATCGAAAAGCGCATGACCCAATTGGCGGAGAAAAACGAGCCTGTTGTTCGCAAAGTGCTCCCGCGCGATGAGGCGGTGGCTTTTTTCAAAGGTCTGGGCGAGAGCTACAAGGCGCAAATCATTGAGCGCATACCTCAGCATGAAGACGTCTCGCTCTACAGCGAAGGCGACTTCACCGATTTGTGCCGCGGACCCCACGTGCCCCATACCGGCAAGCTCAAACACTTCAAGCTGATGAAGGTTGCGGGCGCTTATTGGAGAGGGGATCACAACAACGAGATGCTCCAGCGCATCTATGGCACCGCTTGGGAGTCCAAAGAGGCCTTGGAGCAGCATTTGACGATGCTCGAGGAGTCGGAAAAACGCGACCACCGTCGCCTCGGGCGTGAGCTCGATTTGTTCCACATCGATGAGCATGCCCCGGGCCTGGTGTTTTGGCATCCCTTGGGATGGCGGGTCTGGCAAGGTGTGGAGCAGTACATGCGTCGGGTCTACCAAGACAACGGCTATTTGGAAGTAAAGGGTCCTCAAGTCTTGGACAAATCCTTGTGGGAAAAGACCGGTCACTGGGACAAATACCGCGACAACATGTTCACCACCGAGAGCGAAAAGCGCGACTATGCACTCAAGCCCATGAATTGTCCTGGCCACTTGCTCATCTTCAAGCAAGGCCTCAAGAGCTACCGCGACTTGCCTCTGCGCTATGGCGAATTTGGACAGTGCCACCGCAATGAGCCCTCGGGTGGTCTGCACGGCATCATGCGCGTGAGAGGGTTCACACAGGACGACGGCCACATCTTTTGCACTGAAGATCAGATCTTGCAAGAGTGCACCGATTTCACCGCCTTGCTCCAAAAAGTTTACAAAGACTTTGGTTTTCATGACATCATTTACAAGGTTGCCACACGACCTGCGCAACGCATCGGCAGCGATGAGGTTTGGGACAAGGCTGAGGCGGCCCTCATCCACAGCTTGAACGCCTCGGGTTGTGAGTACATCTTGTCTCCTGGCGACGGCGCCTTTTACGGCCCCAAGATCGAGTACACCCTCAAAGACGCCTTGGGGCGGCAGTGGCAATGTGGCACGATCCAGGTGGACTTCTCCATGCCCGAGCGCTTAGAGGCCGAGTACGTGGCTTTGGATGGCACGCGCCAGCGCCCCGTCATGCTGCACCGTGCGATTGTGGGCAGTTTGGAGCGCTTCATTGGCATTTTGATTGAACAACACTCAGGCGCACTGCCCACTTGGCTCGCCCCCGTGCAAGTGGCGATCCTCACCATTTCACAAAATCAGGCCCAATACGCCAACGATGTCGCAAAAATGCTGAAAAATCAAGGTCTTATGACGGTGGTGGACGCCTCAAGCGACAAAATAACGTATAAAATACGAAGTTATTCCATGCAAAAGTTGCCCTATCTCTTGGTCATTGGTGACAAAGAGAGTGCTTCGGGCTTGGTTGCAGTGCGTGCTAGAGGTAATACTGATCTTGGCACTATGTCTGTCCAAGATTTTTTAACCAAAATCCAAGCGGATATCACTCAAAAGACGTGATCCATTGCGTTTTTTAGGCGCCGCAACTCTTTGAACATTGAGCTTTTGTTGCCATCGGGTCGATTTTGACCTTGTTTTTGAAGGACACACACCATCGCTACAGAATTTCGCGACCGTCGCTTGCGCGAGGAACGTAAACACCGCCTGAACCGGGAAATCATGGCCCCGGAAGTCCGTTTGTCTGGCCCAGAAAACGAGCCCATCGGGATCGTGAGCATTGCTGAGGCCTTGCGCATGGCAGGAGATTTGGATGTGGATTTGGTTGAGATTGCAGCCACCGCCATTCCCCCTGTTTGTCGACTGATGGATTACGGTAAGTTCAAGTACCAAGAGCAAAAAAAGGCACAGGAAGCGAAATCCAAGCAAAAAGTCATTGAGGTCAAGGAGATCAAATTTCGCCCTGTCACCGATGATGGCGACTACAACATCAAGTTGCGCAACATCAGGCGCTTTTTGGATGAAGGCGATAAGTGTAAAATCACCCTTCGTTTTCGCGGCCGTGAAATCACCCATCAAGACTTGGGCATGGCTTTGTTGCAAAGGATTAGAGACGAGTTGGCTGACAGCATCGTGGTCGAGCAGTTCCCCAAATTGGAAGGACGGCAGATGGTCATGATGATTGCGCCAGGCAAGAAAAAACCGGGTGGCGTGACCAAACCCGTGGCTGAAACGTCGCAAGGCGCTTTGGCCTGATTCAAAGGTTACGCAAACAACAAGTGTCTCGGGGCCAACAAGGTTGCGTGGTTTTCGCAAACGCCTCACGAGCACATTCAAAGAGGAGCACAACATGCCCAAAATGAAAACAAAAAGCAGCGCTAAAAAGCGCTTTCGAGTTCGCCCAGGGGGGACCGTTAAACGTGGTCAAGCTTTTAAGCGTCATATTTTTACGAAAAAGACGACCAAAAATAAGCGTCACTTAAGGGGTAGTGTGTCCGTTCATGAG
>CAISQQ010000400.1 GCA_903887655.1 uncultured Burkholderiales bacterium | reverse complement strand
GGGTGTTGATTTTTCGAATTTCAAGCCCCAGCACTTTGCTTGGCGGCTAGACGGCAAAGTGGCCACCATCACCCTCAACCGTCCCGAGCGCAAGAACCCCTTGACCTTGGAGTCGTATGCGGAGTTGCGCGACACCTTTCGAAATCTGCGTTATTGCGATTTCATCAAAACGGTGGTGCTCACCGGTGCGGGGGGTAACTTTTGTTCTGGTGGTGACGTTCACGAGATCATTGGGCCTTTGGTGGCCATGCAGCAAAGTGGCGATATGCATGGCCTATTGCAATTCACCCGCATGACGGGTGACTTGGTCAAGGAGATGCGTGCTTGCCCTCAAATCATTGTGGCCGCTGTCGATGGGGTGTGCGCGGGTGCGGGCGCCATTTTGGCCATGGCCTCTGACTTGAGGTATGGAACTCCCCATTCCAAAACCGCGTTCTTATTTGTGCGTGTCGGCTTGGCCGGCGCGGACATGGGTGCATGCAATATCTTGCCGCGCTTGATTGGTGCTGGCCGAGCCGCTGAGCTCCTCTTCACCGGGCGCTCCATGGATGGTGCAGAGGCTGAGCGTTGGGGGTTTTTCAATCGTTTGTGTGAGTCTGAGCATTTGCTCGGTCAAGCCCATGAATTGGCACTCTCCATCGCCAGCGGTCCCACGTTTGCCCATGCCATGACCAAGAAATGCATCCACCAAGAGTGGAGCATGGGCATTGACGATGCCATCGAGGCCGAAGCGCAAGCCCAAGCGATTTGTATGCAGACCAAAGACTATGAACGCGCCTACAATGCTTTCGTCGCCAAGCAACGCCCCGTTTTTGAAGGTAATTGAAGGGGCCTAGGGTTTTCCTGGGGGTGAATTCGCGTGAAATGGATAAAAAGAACTTACGATTCAGCATGAGCTCCCCATCAGTCTGCTTGAGCCATCGGGGATGGATTGGCTGCACTTTGGCATTGACAACAACCGTCGTGATGGTTCGATCCGGTTCAACAACTGGGCCTTGAGCGTTTCGGTTTCGCATCCACCTTAAACTTCTTTATGATGAGCACAAAATTTATGTTGAAATTCATTAAACGAGCGTTGATTTTGCAAGGGATTGCACTGAGTACTGTGCTTTTGAGCTCACTTGCTCACGGGCAAGCTTATCCCAATAAGCCGGTCAAAGTGATTGTGACCTTCCCACCTGGCGGCACCCCCGATATCTATGGGCGTATCCTCTCGCAAGAGCTCACCAATTTGTGGAAGCAAGCTGTTGTGGTGGAGAATAAAGCGGGGGCGAGTGGCACCATCGGGACCGATTTTGTGGTGAAGTCTGCCCCGGATGGTTACACCTTGCTCTTTGCAGCGGATGCATCCATCACGATTGCCCCCAATTTGTACAGCACCATTCCCTACAACCCGGTCAAGGACTTGACCCCCATCATCAATGTGGCCTCAGGACCTTTTGTGATGCTGGCTACCCCAAGTTTTCCAGCCAACAACATCAAAGAGTTGATTGCGCTGGCCAAGCAACAACCTGGGGCTATCAGCTACGCGTCCTCGGGTCCCGGTGGTCAGCAGCATTTATCAATGGAAATGCTCAAGTACATGGCCGATGTGAACATTGCGCACATTCCTTACAAG
>CAISQQ010000399.1 GCA_903887655.1 uncultured Burkholderiales bacterium | reverse complement strand
TTGAACCGCTTGGTTTTCAAACACATCCAGGTGATGCACCGTTCTGACAAAGTGTTCGATCAACCCTTCTTGTTTTAGCTTGAGCAACGCATTGGCGCCTATTCCGTCATGGGCATGAAGGATATCGGGTTGGTGGTTTTTCAAGTACGATTTCAAATGGGCCACATAGGCTTTGATTCTTCTGTCAACCATGTGAAAAGTGCTGGGATCCTTGATGCGCTCGATGGGGACCAGTTCAAGCTGGCAAGGTGTTCGACGGAAAAATGCTTGTTCAGGAGTGGCCAGCGCCATGATCGTGACTTGATGTCCAAGTCGCGTCAAAGCCTCGCCAAGCTCGAGGGTATGAACAACACCTCCTCTTGGGTTGACGGAATGGGTCAACAACGCGATTTTCATCAGGCACCAATAAAGCGGTTGTGATCAAAATCGATGATGCATGCTTGGCTGTCCTTGTAGATCAAATTCACCTGTCGCTCCTCGGTGACTTGACCTACCACGTTCGCACTCAAGTGCCGAGCCGCAAAGAGCCCCAACACCTCTTTCACGTGCTCCTTTTGTACGCTCAGGATGAACCCGTAACTGGGAAAAGAGGTCAACCACTTGAAGTCCTCCACCCCAGATGGTTTGG
The DNA here is from genome assembly GCA_903887655.1 of uncultured Burkholderiales bacterium. Taxonomy (GTDB): domain Bacteria; phylum Pseudomonadota; class Gammaproteobacteria; order Burkholderiales; family Burkholderiaceae_C; genus Limnohabitans. Next base: position 1,747 of record CAISQQ010000399.1, on the reverse strand, counting down.
GAATGGCGTGCACATCAATATTGGCGCCGACTTTGGAGCATTCAAGGAGCATCAAAGCGGTCCCGATGCAACCGGCCATGCTGATGTCCTTGGCCGAGCGACTCCAACCCTCTTGCGCAATTTGGGGTAAGAGCTCTAAATCCTTGATCAGTCTTTGGGGTTCAGCTGAGGTGGACGCATTCCAATAAGGGTAGGGATCTTCATAGGCTCCTCTTAAATCGAACACCATGATCAACGCTTCACCTGGTTTGGCGTCAAAGCTGGTGAGCAGCCGCTCAGCCGAGCCCAAGATGGACACCGCCAACTGAGCTTTGGGGCTTTGAAAGTTGCTGTGTCCTCCCACGATGGGAACGCCATACTTCTTGGAGGCCGAGGACATGCCGCTCAGGACCTCACTGGCGAGTTCTGTGTCATGACTCCAGATGGCGTTGACCACTGCAGTGGGTTTACCGCCCATCGCATAAATATCGCTCACATTGACCATGACGCTGCAGTAGCCTGCAAACCAGGGGCTGGCTTGAACAAAATCTTCGACCAAACCCTCTATGGCGTACAAAAGATAGCCACCGTGGCCATCTTCGATGGCGGCACAATCGTCTCCATTGGGGATGGCCAGTGGATTCGCCGAGTTCTCGCTGTCGGTGAAGCCCTTGATGGCTTTTAAAGCCTCTTGAATATCGCGTTTATGAACAAATCCACGACTTCCCATCAATTGATCACAGAGCGCTTGGGCTGATGACATCATAAGGTTTTTGAACGTGTGACAAACCCACTGATGGGATCGTGGCAAGGGGGGTAGGCTTTCAAATCAGCACTCATCTCCAAGTGAGGGCGTCCATGAATAAAGACCTTGTCGTGTTCACTCCAATGGAGTTTCTTAAAGAGGTCACCATTTTGGAGTTGAACATGGGCCATGAATTGGTGACAGCCGAGGGCATGCGCTCTGGAGACTGCCAACTTGATCAGCGTCACGCCAATATGACCTTGGGATCGAAACGATGGGTGTACAGCAAGCCTGGAGCCCCACCAGACACCAGGAGCTTGTTCGTGAATCCTCACTGTACCGATGATTTGATCGGGCATTCCTGCTTGACAGGTCATGGCCACCAAATGGGTGCAATGGTCGTCAATGCCATCACGGTCATCTCGCTCAAAAATACCCTGCTCGATGCAAAAAACAGCTCTCCGAAGTGCCATGGCACCTTGGAGCTCCCAGTCTTGGCAGCTTTGACGAATCAGGAATTCGTTCGGAACCCAATGCTCTGTCAAGGTCAACTCTTCGTCTAAGCACACCATGATCTGCTCCTTTTGGCTTATTGTTCGTAAGTCGACAAGGAGGAGCAGGCTCCGCATTTTCCGCACCCAGCCTTGATGTCTTTGGATAAGATGTTGGCCTCCTTGATCATGCGTCCAAGAGGCTGCAAGATGCCCTTCATGAACTCACTCGAGGGAGCCGGGTGGTCCTCCAGTGGAGTTCCGCTGATGGGGACAAAGGGCACCACAAAGGGATAAACACCCATTTCGACCAAAGTTTGACAGGTGTTCAAAATGGTTTCTTGGCTATCGCCCAGCCCTGCCAAAATGTAGGTGCTGACCTGAGCTCTGCCGAAAACCTCAACGGCTGCTTTGAATGCTTCCATGTAATAAGCGATGCCCACAGTGGCTTTTCCGGGCATGATTTCAGCTCTGATGTATTGGCCACGACCATTCTCCAGACTTGCATACGTTATGAGAGTCGTAAAAAGAC
>CAISQQ010000398.1 GCA_903887655.1 uncultured Burkholderiales bacterium | reverse complement strand
CATACAACTCGTTCAAGTTGCTGGCCAAATCGCCGCCCTTCTCAAAATCCAATGCACCTTGCAAACCGAGCACAATGCGGCTTGCGCGCGCAATGCTTTTGGCTTTGTCAGCGACGGCGCCGCGTTGAATGTGACCGCGTGTGGTTGACAAACTCTCAATGAGTCCATCAAACAACATCTGAATCAACTCCACACTGTTGGCCGAGGCCACACCAGTAACAACTTGGACTTCGCCGTAACTATCGATGGCACGTTGCTTTGATCGCATGATTTGAATCCCTGAGTGAATTGACTGACACTCACGGAATCGGACTGAATTTGAGTAACTTGAGTAATGAATCTCAAAAACTCAAAATGCATACCAAAGACGTACAAAACTCCTCCAAATCTCCTGATCAATTTCTACCAGTCATGCATTCTTGACTCTGCCCGCCTCAAACTGCCACAGCCGCTGGGTTGGGCAAATTCACCGGCAGCACCGCGGGTGCGTCTCCAGCGGGCTCTTGTGCGGCAGGCGTTTGAGCGCCCATGCCATCAAAACCCGACAAAGACTGGGCCAAGTCCGAAATCATCTGCTCCGGTGGCGCACCAGGGCTGGCGCCTTGGCCTTCCAAGGCCAAGGGCGCGGCTTCAGTGCCCGGTTCGGCTGGGGGCTCCATCAAACCCGCCGCAATGGGCAACTTCAAGAGCGTCTCTGAATACGGATCGGCAATCGTGAGTCCCGTTCTGGCGTAGAGCATGGCCGTGACCTGATCGAGGTTTTGCTGCAGCATCAGGTGGTCTTCGGGCTTTTGTTGTGCAAAGTCCAAACCCGCTTGGTAAATACTGGCCAAATGGTGCAAAGGCAGCCAAGACTCCAAGGAACCCCTGGGTGTCGGAATTGAACAGTTGTTGGGCGGCACACCCGCCTTGTTCTCTTTGCCGTTTCGAAACCCGTCCATGAAGGCGAGTTCAATGTGTTGGCGCAAAACCGGTTCGTAATGGGGCTTTAAACCATCCACCACCTTGGGGTCGATGCCGGGCAGTGGAATGCCACTCATGGCGTCCCACAAGGTTTTACCGGTGAGCTCTCCAAAGAGTCCATCGGAATAGGTTTTGGGGATTTCCGCTGGTACTTGGGCGCGGTACATGGTGTTGACTTTGTCGATCAAATAAAACGTCAAAATCAGCAAAAGGAGTACCCCCCAAGCCACAAAGAGTGCAAAAAAGCTGTTCATGGTCAATGCCTCTCAGTCGCTTCCACAGGATCAAAAGCGCCCTTCAAATTGCCGCGCAGTTTTTTGACCACTGTCGATAAAATTTGACTCACCCGTGACTCGCTCACGCCCAAGACTTCCCCAATTTCTTTCAAATTGAGCTCCTCCACGTAGTACAGCTGCATGACCAACTGCTCGCGTTCAGGCAAGTCTTCAATGGCCGTGGTCACCGCGTCCATCAACTGCGCGTGCTCGACAATCGCATCAGGCTGCTGGTCGTGGGTGTCGGCAATGTTCATCACCTCCTCCGTCACGACCTCCATGGAGTAGGTCTCAAATTGCCAGGCCTTGCCGCGGTCTTTGTGGAACTCCTCAATGTCTTTGCCCATGAATTCCGCGATTTCGACTTGCGAGGGGGCACGACCGAGTTCGGAGGAAAGCGTGTGCAAGGTCTCGTTGTGAGACTTATTGAACGCCACGGCGGATCTGGGTAAAAACGACAAGCGCCTCACTTCATCGAGCATGGCGCCGCGCACCCGCGAGTGGGCAAAGTTCTCAAATTCAACGCCCTTGGACAGGTCAAAGGCTCGAGCGGCCTCCAACAGCCCAATCATCCCGACTTGAATCAACTCGTCGAGTTCCATGAAAGCGGGCACCCGTGCTCGCAGGTGAATGGCAACGCGTTTGACCAGCCCCAAGTGCGCCATCACCAGCTCTTCACTGGGTGAGACTTGTTGCTGCTGGTAGTGTTTGACAGGCGAGAGAGCTCTCATAATGATTTCTGGCTGGGGTTGACCTGCCGCTCCATAAAAAACTGCAATCCACCGGAGGTGTTGTCCACGGGTCTGAACTGGGTACACACATCGGCCAAGCGCCGAAAGTCTCGTGCAGCGGCACTCCCTGGCGAGAGTTCCAGCACCGAGGCGTATTTTCTGAGCGCCGAGAGGACGAGTTCGTCGCTCTCAATGGCGGTCAAATAATTCAAATTGATTCCCAAAAACTTCGCGCACACATCGTTCAAGCGCTGATAGAGTTTCCAGCCCTCGGCTTGAGAGCCCACCATATTGGGCAACAAGTAAATCTCATCGAGCTCTTTGTGCTTGGAGAGCACCTTGATGGTGCCGTAGGCGTCGGCAATGGAAGAGGGGTCGTCCTTCACCACAATAAAGCGGCGCTGGCACGAGGCCAAGAAGGCGAGGACGGAAGGAGATATTCCCGCCGCCACGTCCACGATCAAATAGTCCACCTCATCGGAGAGGGAGCTGAAGGACTGAACAATGCTGGCGGCTTGAATTTCACTCAAACCCGCCAAGTCTTCAACACCCGAGGCGCCAGGAATCAACTTGATGCCTTGCTTGGTGGTGATCATGATCTCGGCGAGTGTTTTTTCGCCGTTGAGCACATGGCTCAAGTTGTAGGTGGCTCTGGCACCCAACGCAATTTGAGCATTGGCCAGTCCGAGGTCGGCATCAAAGAGCATGACTTTATGACCCTGCATGGTGAGGGCCGTGGCCAAATTGATCGAGACCGTGGTTTTACCCACGCCCCCCTTGCCACTGGCCACGCCAATCACCTCGGTTTTTTTAGTGCTCATCATGAGTGTGTGCCTGTCATTTGTAGGACGCCGTCTTGGGTCAATTGTGCAATCTTTGCGGAGGCTCGAGACATGGCGGCATGCAAATTGTGCTCTCTTTCTGCCGCGACTGGAAGATTCAACAAAGACAAGGCCTGCTCAACCCACTCTTGGGGGTTGACTTGGGAACTCCAATCGTTCAAGCGCTCACCTCGGCTGACCAAACTCACGCCAATGGGCTGCTCAATCAAGAACTGAAGCAAGGCCCAGGGTTGGGTGGATTCGTCCATTTTGCTCACCATCCAAGACGTCCAGTTGGCACCGGCGACCTGGTTCAAACGCGCAATGCTCGCAGCCGATGCGTCGGCGCTGATCACCGCGTGGGTGTACAAGTTCAAATTCGCTTCTTTGCAGCACAACTGCACTTCTTGGAGTCGATCGGCCATTTGAACACCCGAGGTGTCGATCAAAATGAGGCGTTTACTTGAGAGTTCTTCCAAGAGCAACTGCAGCCCAGCAGCGTTGGTGGCTCGAAAGCAATCCACGCCAGACTGAGCACTGAGCAACTGGGTCTGGTTCCAGGCCCCGGCTTTGGTGTCCAAATAACTCACCACAGCGACTTGATCGCAGCCGTGTTTGGTGCTGGCATGTTGGGCCAGGCGCGCCACGGCGAGCGATTTGCCCGATCCCGACAAACCGGTGATCATGTGAACGCCCGTTTCGGGCAAAGCGCGTTGTACATCCCCAATGGAGTGCAACAGCTGACCTTTGATTTCATTCAAAGCCGACTCGGGGTTGTCTTGGTTGTGAATACTGTCGACCAGCAAGGCTTTGAGGGCTGCGGGTATCGGTGCCTCTTGCAAAGACTGGCGCAAAGCGGCCAATGCGGGGTGAATTTGAGCGCCCAGTTGCCACAAATTCATTTGTTGACTCATGCGAAACTCTTTGCGCAAGGCCGCCAACTCATCTCTGACCATGGACACAATTTCTTGGCCTCTGAGCTTGTCGTGCTCATGCTCTTGTTGCTGGGACGAGGCCGCGCTGGCTTGCTGCGCCGTCGTGTTTTCTTGAACGCTCGTGTCTTCCTGACTCACTTGAACGGACTGACTGGACGCCGGGGTGCTCGATTGGCCTTGGCGTTTTTTGTGCCCGAGCATTTTGTCTTCAAAGGCTTGCATGTCGCTGTTGGTGACACTGGCCAGACGCTGCGCTTTGTTATTTTTGGCGCTGGCGTTGGCGGTCGATTTGGCCACCGGATCGGGGGAACTGTTTTGCACCAAACTTTGGGCCAAGTGGTCTTCAAATGATTGCGCGCCCACTGGCTCCAAAGTGGCCAAATTGATGGCTTTGGGGGTGTTGAGCGCAGAAAATCCCACCGTCTCTTGCAAGGCCTCTTCGCCCTCGATGGCGGGGATATCAACGGCCACGATCAATTCGGTTTGCCCCCGGACTTGACAGCTTGAGATGACAAGCACATCGGGTCCATACAAGGCCACGGCCTTGTCGTTGGCTTGTCGATTGTTACTGGCGAGGATTCTTTTGAGTTCCATGGTCGATCTCTTGAGTCTGTCAATTTAAAGGATGTCAATCTTTGGGCTTGGCTTCAACGGTGTGAACCACTTTCACGGACTGGTCATCGGGTATTTCGCTGTACGACAACACCGTCAGATCATTCACGCGGTGCCTGACCGCTTTGGACAACCAAGTCCGAATGAGCGGAGAGACCACCAAAACGGCCGGGTTGCCGTCGTCTTCCATGATGCGAGCGGCATCACGAAGGGCCAAAAATAAGTTCTCAGACAAACCGGGCTCGAGCACCACGGGCTGTCCAGGTTGGGTCTGCTGGATGACGTTGTGCAGCAGCTGCTCAAAGCTGGGCTCGAGCGTCATCACCGAGAGTGTGTTTTTATCATCCACCAAGCTTTGCATGATCATGCGGCCCAACTTGGGGCGAACCATGGCAGCGAGTTGCTCGGGGTCGTTGCTGCGGTGGCTCACCTCGGCCAAGGTCTCGGCAATGGTGCGCATATCCCGAATCGACACCGACTCGATCAAGAGGAATTGCAAGACACGGGTCAACACGCCCAAAGCGATTTTGCCTGGCACCAAGTCTTCCACCAACTTGGGCGAACGAGCGCCCAGTTTTTCCAGCAATTGCTGGGTGTCATCGTGGCTGATGAGGTCCGACGCGTTTTCACGCAAGACTTTGTTCAAATGGGTGGAAATGGCAGTGCTGGCATCGACCACGGTGTAGCCCATGGCTCTGGCATGGTCGCGCTCTGAGGGCTCAATCCACACCGCTTTCAGACCAAACGCGGGCTCCAGGGTCTCAATGCCTTTGAGCTCCCCATACACTTGTCCTGGGTTGATCGCCAAATCACGACCGACCTTGATGTCTCCTTTGCCACGCACCACGCCTTTGAGAACGATGCGATAGGAGTCGGGGTCGATATTGAGGTCGTCGCGAATGCGCACGGGTTGCACCAAAAAGCCCAATTCGGCCGACAGTTTCTTTCTGACCCCTTTGACTCGGCCCATGAGCTCGCCACCGGTCTCTGGGTTCACCAAGGGAATGAGTCCATAGCCAATATCGAGTCCAATCAAGTCCACTTGGTCGATATCGTCCCAATCCAATTCTTTGGGCGGCGCTTGTGTTTTGGGTGCATCCATTTGGGCTTGAACTTGGGCTTCATCTTCCACTTCACCACGAATCACCATGAGACCAATCCCCGCAGTGGCGGCGGCCAAGGCGACGAAAATCATGTGGGGCATCCCAGGCACCAAGCCCAAGACCATCAAAATACCAGAGGCAATGAACAAGGCAGAGGGGTTGGCCAGCTGCGTCTTGGCCTGCTCGGTCATCGACTCGGAGGTGGTCACGCGCGTCACAATGATGGCGGTCGAGAGCGAGAGCAAGAGGGAAGGAATTTGTGCGACCAAGCCATCACCAATGGT
>CAISQQ010000397.1 GCA_903887655.1 uncultured Burkholderiales bacterium | reverse complement strand
CGTGAAATTCGCGGCGTTTTCTCTGGAAGTCACGATCGAGCTCAATCACCGCTTTTTGCCGACTCATGCGCTGAGACTCGGGCAGTGTGGGGCCGTCGCGGTCGAGTTTTTCCGAGGCACTTTTAAGACTGTTGCCCATCTCGACCAAATCTCGCTCACGCTTGGAGAACTCTTGTTCGAGCTTGGACTGGGCGGCCTTGGCGGTGTTGGCTTCGCGGAAAATTCGATCGGTGTTGACGTAACCCACTCGAAACTCTTGCGCATGAGCGGCCCAAACGGTCCCCAGCATGATGAGGGAGAAAAAAGTGTGACGCAAAGTAGTGTTCATTAAAACGATGTCCCAATTTGGAATTGCAATTTCTGGATTCTATCTCCAGGAAGGATGTGTACGGGGTTGGCGATGGCAAATCGCAGCGGGCCCATGGGTGAGACCCAGCTGATCCCCAGGCCATACGAGCTCCTCAAGCTTTGCAGCTTGATGGGTTCAAACTCACCAAAAACGTTGCCGATGTCAAAGAAACTGTACAAGCGCAGCGATTTGTCGTTGCCCGCTCCCGGGAACGGGAGGAAAAACTCGGCATTGCCCACGACCTTTTTAGCCCCCCCCACCACCAAGCCGGTGATGTCACGCGGCCCCAGCGAGCCCTGATCAAAGCCTCTGACCGAGCCCAAGCCCCCGACGTAGTAGTCTTTGAAGATGGGAAAGGGCTGGCCTTGGAGTCCACGACCGACACCCACCTCGCCATTCAAAGCCACGCTGTACTGCTTGGACAAGGGAATAAAGAACTGGTACTGAGTGCCCGCGCGCGCATAGCGAAGCGCGCCTTGGAAAGACGCGTCCGAATACGCCCGCGCGAAGGTGCCTCGGGTGGGCGCCATCACGCTGTCTCTGGAGTCGCGTACCCAGCCCAAGTTCAGCGGAAACGACGTGGTGGTGAAGCCAAAACGGTTGGCGTAATCCAAGTAGGAGGCCGGAATGCTGGTGCCCGGCACAATCTGGGTTTGTTCGGCCGTGATCCCTGCCACCACCCGGTCGAGCTCCGTCACAGGAACGCCAAAACGCATCCCCAGCCCCGACGTGACCATGCGGTAATTCCCCGCCTCGTCGTTGTAGGGGCGCTGGGAGCGGTGAGAAAACTCAAAGGTTCTGGAGATCCCGTCCTCGGTGAAATACGGGTTGGTGGTGTTGATGGTGAAGACCTGGTTGTACTTGCTGGTGCTCACCTGGGTGCCCAAAAAGTTACCCGTGCCAAAGATGTTGTCTTGGGTGATGCCAAAGGTGACGAAGAGCTTTTCATAAGACGAAAAACCCGCCCCCAACTGCAAGGATCCCGTGGGCTTTTCCACGACATTCACGAGCAAGTCGACTTGGTCTTGGGAGCCGGGGACATCTTGGGTCTCGATGTTGACCTCTTTGAAGTAGCCCAAGCGCTCGACGCGGTCGCGCGAGAGGCGAATGCGGTCGCCGTCGTACCAGGCCGACTCCATTTGTCTGAATTCGCGGCGAATGATCTCGTCTCGCGTTCGGGTGTTGCCCGCCAAGTTGATGCGCCGCACGTAGGCACGTCGCGAGGGATCGGCTTGGAGGACGAGTTTGACTTGGTTGGTGCTGCGGTCGATCTCGGTGCGAGGCTCCACGCGGGCGAACGCAAAACCAAAGTTGCCAAAATAATCGGTGAACGCCTTGGTGGTGAGGCTGACATCGTTGGCGTTGTAGGTCTGGCCGGCCTTGACGGTGATCAGGGCCTTGAACTCATCCTCACGCCCCAAATAGTAGCCCTCCAAAGAGATGTCAGACACGACAAAACGATCGCCCTCGGTGATGTTGACGGTGATCACAATGCTTTGACGATCGGGTGAAATCGACACCTGGGTGGAGTCGATGCGGAACTCCAAAAATCCGCGCGAGAGGTAAAAGGACTTCAACGTTTCCAAATCGGCGTTGAGCTTGGTGCGCGAATAGCGATCGGACTTGGTGTACCACGACAGCCAGTTGCCGGTGTTCAAATCGAGCTGTTTTCTCAAATCCGATTCGCTGAAAAAATGGTTGCCTTGCAAGCGAATTTCTTTGATCTTGGCAACATCGCCCTCGATCACGCTGAAGGTGAGATTCACGCGGTTACGCTCAATGGGGGTGATGGTGCTGGTGATCTCCGCGCCGTACAGACTCTTGTTGATGTACTGGCGTTTGATTTCTTGCTCGGCACGGTCGGCCAAGGCTTTGTCAAAGGGGCGACCATCGGAGAGTCCAATTTCACGCAGGGCTTTTTTGAGGGTGTCTTTGTCAAATTCTTTGGTGCCCACGAACTCGACGCTGGAGATGATGGGCCGCTCCTCCACAATCACGAGCACCACCGCTTGCAGGGTTTGGATGCGCACGTCCTTGAAGAGTCCCAAAGAAAATAGCGAACGAATGGCCGCGGTGCCTTTTTCATCCGAGTACGTCTCGCCCACTTTGAACGGCAAGGATGCGAACACCGTGCCGGGCTCAACGCGCTGCAAACCCTCAACGCGGATGTCGGTCATCACAAAGGGCTCGGTGGCGTGCACGCTCAGCGGCGTGAGCACCAGGGTCCCCAAAACCACGATCAAGGAGGCAAAAAAACGCGTAAAAAGTAAGGGCATGATCGGGCTAGGGGGTTGGGGTCGTTCAAATTGCGAATGGAGGCTGCTGCTGCGAGTATAAATGACCAAGACGCCTCACGAACACCCAAGCGTCACTCAATTGCACACCACCCCAGGTTTCAAAGGGGCCACGTTTTACCCCATCCACCAGCGCACGAGGTCGTTTCTCAAGGCCAAGAGTGTCAAAATCAGCACGACCACCAGCCCCAAGCGCTGGATTTTGCCCCAGAGCTCGGCCCCAATGACTCGACCCGTGAAAGCTTGCCAGGCGTAGGCGAGCAGGTGGCCACCATCGAGCACTGGGATGGGGAGCAAATTGAAAATACCCAAATTAACACTCACCAGACCCAAATACGCCAAATAAGCCGACAGCCCCAAACCCGCCGACTGCCCCGCGTACTTGGCCAAGGTCAACGGCCCGCCCAACTGGGACCAAGACTCAGAGCTGGCAAAGAGTTGGCCCAAAGCCTGCACGGTTTGGCCCATCCAATCAAGACTCGTGTGGAGCGCGCGAGTGAAGGCTTGCCACGGACCCGATTGAACCGTCACCCGCTCCTCCATGCCCCCTAAGTAAATGCCCACCCGAGCAGACCACACCCCAGGACGATCCTCGTGGGGGGTCGCAAGTAGCGTCAAGTGGAGGGTTTGCTCGAGCGACTGGGGCCGAGCGCGCGAGCGCTGTTGGCCCACCTCACCGGGATCAGCGGACTCCATTGGCTCAGATCGCACGACTGGCTCTCCCCCACCCCCTTGAGCACGCTCAGGCCCCGCCTGGCGAGAGACCTCCCAAGCCATGGGCTCGGCCTGAGTGGCTTTTAAGCTTTGTGCAATGCGGCGCTTCAAGTCGGCCGCATCGCTCACGGCCACCCCGTCCACCGAGATCACCCGGTCTTGGGGCTTCAAGCCGGCGCGCTCTGCAGGACTGTCAGCACTCACGCTTTGAATCACCGCTGCTCGGTAAGGACCCTGAAAGCCCAGAGCTTGAGCGCTGTCCGCCTGCGCCTGCAAAGACCCAGGCAAATCATGGCGTTGTTTGACCCCTGGGGCCTGTGCCTTTTGCGTCCAGACCACGGCATCGAGGTGCTCGCGCCTGGCCGCAACGAGTTGCTCTTCAAAATCCTCCAGGCTCTCAACGGGGTGCGGCTCACGCTCGCCCACCGCCACCGACAGCACACGCTCACCCGCCTCAAAGCCGAGTTGTTGGGCCACCGATGCGGGCACGGGACTGGCCAACACCGGCGCCATTTGCTCCACGCCCCAAAGATACATGACCCAAGTGAGCAGCACGCACAGCAGCAAATTGGCCAGGGGACCGGCGAGCACGATCAAGCTCCTCTTGAACAAGCTTTGTGACTCAAAAAGAGCGGCTCGGTCGTGGTCGCTCAAGGCAACGCTCATCCCTCGCTCTTGCACATGGGCCTCGTCCCAAAACGACACATAGCCGCCCAGCGGGATCAAGCTCAACACGAACTCGCTGCGCTGCAGAGCGCCTCGCTCTTGGCTGCTACTCCCAAGCGCGTGATCACGATCATGCTCACCCTCACCCTCACCTTCAGCGCCACCAGCCGCGTCACGGTGACGGCCTGGGTCTGGCAAGGCGCCTGGCGCAAACGCTGGGCCAAAGGGGCGGCGATACAGCACGGGGCCAAAGCCCAGCGAGAAGCGCAGCACACGCACACCACAGAGCACCGCCACTTTGTAGTGGCCGTACTCGTGCACCGCCACCAGCACAGCCAGCGCGGCCAAAAAAGCCCATAAACTTTGCATCAGAAGTCCCCTGCGTTAAACCCCAAGGTGAGAAGGAAGACTCAAGACCTTGAGCCCCAGCGCGCGATGATTTGCTGGGCCACGCGTCTGGCTTCGTGGTCAATCGCAATCAAATCGTCCAAGGTGTGGGCCGCTGGGGGTGCCAAGGCCCCCAAGGTCTCGACGTTGAGTTGGTGAATCTGTAAAAACCCAATCTCGCCCGACAAGAACGCCCCCACCCCCACCTCATTGGCCGCGTTGAGCACCGCGGTGCTCCCGCTCGGGGATTGGAGCACCTGCCAAGCCAGCGCCAGGCCCGGGTAGCGCCTGCGGTGGTCACGGTCGTCAAAGGATTCAAAGCTCAAGGCCGAGAGGGTGGAAAAGTTGAGCGCCTTGGCGCCTGAGGCAATGCGATCGGGCCAACTCAAGCCATAGGCAATGGGCACACGCATGTCGGGCGTGCCCAATTGCGCCACGACCGAGGCGTCCACAAATTCCACCATCGAGTGGATGACACTTTGGGGATGGATGACGACTTCGAGTTTCTCGGGCGGCAGGCCAAACAAATAATGCGCCTCGATCACCTCCAAGGCCTTGTTCATCATGGTGGCAGAGTCCACGGATATTTTTCGCCCCATCACCCAAGTGGGATGGGCACACGCCTCTTCAATCGTGACCGAGTGCAAGGTGGCAGGGTCTCGCGTTCGAAACGGACCACCCGAGGCGGTCAAAATGATTTTTTGCACACGCGTGGACCACGTGCTCGGGTCCTCAGGCAAGGACTGGAACACGGCCGAGTGCTCGCTGTCGATCGGTAAGAGCGAGGCGTTACCGGCTTTCACCGCGTCCATGAAAACCCGCGCGCCCACCACCAAGGCTTCCTTGTTGGCCAACAAGAGGCGCTTGCCCGCGCGAGCCGCGGCCAGGCAAGAGGACAAACCGGCCGCCCCCACAATGGCGGCCATCACCACATCCACCTCGGCGTCGCTGGCGACTTGGTCCAAGGCCTCGGGGCCGCACAGCACCTCGGTGCGCAGTCCGTGCTTTTTCAATGCCTGGGCCAAAGCCTGGGCCTTGACGCTGTCCATCAAGACGGCGTAGGCGGGCTCAACAATCTGGCACTGCGCGAGCAACTTGTCCACATTGTCCTTGGCACTCAAGGCAAACACCGCAAAGCGCTCAGGGTGGCGTGCGACCACATCCAAAGTGCTTTGACCGATGGAGCCGGTGCTGCCCAAGATGGTGATGTTTTGTGTCATGGCTTGAGCTCAAATGAAATACTTGGGCACATTCTAGGGGTCTTCACCCGACTTAGCGCAAGTAAGCCAACATCGTGACGGCCAAGGGCAGTGTCGGCAGCAACGCGTCGACGCGGTCCAGTACGCCGCCGTGCCCGGGCAGGAGATGGCTGCTGTCCTTCAAACCCGAACTGCGCTTGATCAAGGACTCGAACAAATCGCCCATCACACTCACCGCCACCAAAACCGCCAAAGCGAGCCCTGTCGTCCATGCCCCATGGCGCCACAGCACGGCAAAGAGGCTGTCTTCGCCCCTGTGAAAGACCGCTGCCGCTTCCATCCAGCCATAGGCCAACACGCCCACCCCCACCAGTGCGGAGGCCACCCCCTCCCAGGTCTTGCCCGGCGAGAGTCGGGGCGCGAGCTTGTGCCGACCCAAAGCCTTGCCGCCAAAATAAGCGCTGACATCGGCCACCCAAACCACACACAAGATGGAGAGCAAAAAGGCACTGCCCACCCCTTGGGCCACGGCAATGGACCACCACGTCCCGAGCAGCACATACCACCCCGCCACGGCCTTGAACAAGAGCGGCGCGCGAGCCCAACGCACGAGCCCGTGCGAGAACAACAAGGAGAAAAAATAACTCCACATCAGCCCCAACAAGACCGAGGCCCAAGCGGGCAAAGTCTCCAACCCATTGGCCAACCAAATGCACCCCCCCCCAAGCGCCGTGAACGCTGCCAGGGCGTAGCTCAAGACCGGCGTCGCAAAGGACGGCGCGGCGCTCACCCAGGACGCCGATTCATCCGGCATAAGGGATGGGTGGGCGACTGAGAGTGACTCAGGTGAAGGTGAAGGTGAAGGTGAAGGTGGCTGTGGCGGTGGGTCTTGTGCCTGGACTTGGATGGCACGCCCCCATTCCCAAGCGGCCAAGACCATCAAGACCAAGGTGAGCATTCGCCAGGGCTCGTGGCGCTCGACGAGCAAGGCGGGAATGAAGAGCAGCAAGAGCACCACGGCGGTGAAGATGCGTGTCTTGAGCATCAGTTTGGCCCTCCATCAAACGCATCCCTTGCCATCTGGCCATCGTTCGCGTGTGGACCGAGCGCCCCTAGAGCCTCGGGCCAGGATAAGCCGTGCAAGCTGATCAGGCTTTTGAAGCTTGTGCAGCTTGGTGAGCTTTGCAAGCCGATGGGCCACCCATAATGCTTCAAGCGATCAGACCGCCAAGATCTCTTGCTCTTTGGCCGCCACCAGTTTGTCCACTTCGACAATGTATTTGTCGGTCATTTTTTGGATATCGGCCTCGGCGCGTTTTTGATCGTCTTCGCTGGCCAATTTGTCTTTGACGAGTTTTTTGATCGACTCATTGGCATCTCGGCGCAAGTTTCTCACCGCCACTTTGGCGCCCTCGCCATCGTTGCGCACGACCTTGGTCATCTCGCGGCGGCGCTCTTCGCTCATGGCGGGCATGGGCACGCGGATCAAGTCGCCCATGCTCGCGGGGTTGAGCCCCAAGTCGCTGTCACGGATGGCTTTTTCAATTTTGGCGCCCATGCCCTTCTCCCAAGGCTGCACGCTGATGGTGCGCGCGTCGAGCAGCGACACATTGGCCACTTGGCCGATGGGGGTGGGGTTGCCGTAGTAGTCGACCATCACCGAGTCCAACAGACCTGGATTGGCGCGACCCGTTCGGATTTTGCTCAGGGCCGAACCCAATGCCGACAGGGATTGGGTCATTTTGGTTTCGGTTTGGGTTTTGATCTCAGCAATGGTGCTCATGATGAATCGGATCCTCTTGTGTCGTTGGGCAGCCCAGGCCTTGGGCTGCACTCATTTTTTTTTGGGGGGGGTCAATGGCAGCGGGTGAACAAGTCGGCCTCACCGTCCACGCTTGGTCTGCTTGACCCGGGCGAGCTCGCCAGCAGGCGCGAGCCAACCCTCAAGCCTTCAAGCATACACCAAGGTGCCCTCATCCTCACCCATCACGACTCTTTTAAGGGCCCCATTTTTGAAGATGGAAAACACTTTGACCGGCAGCTTTTGATCGCGGCACAGGGCAAAAGCGGTGGCGTCCATGATGCCGAGGTTTTTTTGAATCGCCTCATCAAAGCTGATTTTGTGGTACAGCGTTGCGTGTGGGTCTTTTTTCGGATCGGCCGAATAAACGCCGTCCACCTTGGTGGCCTTCAAGACCAATTCGGCACCGATCTCAGCGCCCCTCAACGCTGCCGCGGTGTCGGTGGTGAAAAATGGATTTCCCGTCCCAGCGGCAAAGACCACCACCTTGCCCTCTTCCAAGTACTGAAGGGCCTTGGGGCGCACATAGGGCTCCACGACTTGTTCAATACCGATGGCCGACATCACCCGAGCGGTGAGTCCGGCCTTGTTCATGGTGTCGGCCAAGGCCAAAGCGTTCATGACGGTGGCCAGCATGCCCATGTAATCGGCCGTGGCGCGGTCCATGCCGACTGCACCACCAGCCACACCGCGAAAAATATTGCCCCCACCGATCACCACAGCCACCTGCACCCCAAGGCGCGTGACCTCAGCGATTTCCTCCACGATCCGAACAATGGTGGCGCGGTTGATGCCAAAAGCATCGTCCCCCATCAAAGCCTCACCGGACAACTTGAGCAAAATACGTTGGTGGGCGGGCTTCAGGCTGGACATGTTGGGGGTGCTCCTCTGGGGTTGATTGGATGACAGTGTAGCGTGTCTGAAGTCCCGTGCAGTGGAGGGGGAGGCAGGCGCGCGAGTGGACCATAAAAAAGGGGACTCTCAGTCCCCTGTTATTGGTTGGCGTCTTTACTGAGCTTGTTTGGCCGCAGCGACCTGGGCGGCCACCTCGGCGGCAAAGTCGTCGACCTTTTTCTCGATGCCCTCACCCACCACATACATGGTGAAGGATTTCACCTGGGTGTTGGCGGCCTTGAGCATTTGCTCGACCGTTTGTTTGTCGTTTTTGACAAAGGTCTGGTCAAACAAGGAGACCTCTTTCAAATACTTTTGCACCGCGCCGTCGATCATCTTTTGGACAATCTCGGCGGGCTTGCCGGACTCGGCAGCCTTGGCCGCCGCCACCGATTTCTCGCGCTCGATCAACTCTGCGGGCACCTCGGCCGAAGTCAATGCCACGGGCTTCATGGCCGCCACATGCATGGCCACGTCGCGCGCGGGGGCCTCTTGACCGCTGTACTCCACGAGCACACCGATGCGCGTGCCGTGCAAATAAGAGGTCACCTGATGGGCGCCAGAGATGATTTTGAAGCGGCGAAAACTCATGTTCTCACCGATCTTGCCAATGAGGCCTTTTCTCACATCTTCAAGCGTTGGACCAAAACCGTCTTGTGAATAAGCCAGTGCCGATAAGGCTTCCAAGCTCTCAGGTTGGTGGTGGGCCAGCAACTCGGCCGCGCCCTTGGCCAAGGCCAAGAAGCTGTCGTTTTTGGTCACAAAATCGGTCTCGCAGTTGACCTCGATCAAGGCGCCTGTTTGGCCATGCATATGGGCAAAAACCACACCCTCTGCGGTGACTCGAGAAGCGGCTTTGCCGGCTTTGGAGCCGAGCTTGACGCGCAAGATTTCTTCGGCCTTGACCATATCGCCCTCGGACTCGGTCAGGGCTTTCTTGCACTCCATCATGGGGGCATCGGTTTTGGCTCTGAGTTCGGCCACCATGCTTGCTGTGATTGTCGCCATCTTGTCTGTACTCCAGTTTGTGGTTTGGATCTTATCGATCTAATTTTTCAATTTGGTGAAGCCTCTCGCCCATGGGCCGAGGGTTCAATTGCATTCGCTCGCTAAAAAGGGGCCACGCGTAGCCCCTGGGGTGTCTCACAGCGGGGCATCAGGCTTGGGGTGCCTGGTGCAACCCGATTGATCAGCGCCTGCGCCAGTCCCTGGGGCTCTTTAGGCCGCGGGGGTCGCCGCATCGTGCTCGTCGTGAGCATGCTCGTGGTCCTCGCGGGCCTCGGCAATGGCGGTGACGACATCGTTGACCGCATTGGCACGGCCTTCGAGAATGGCATCCGCAATGGCTCTGGCGTACAAGGTGACTGCTTTGGAGGAGTCGTCGTTGCCAGGAATCACGAAATCAATGCCTTCTGGAGAGTGGTTGGAGTCCACCACACCAATCAAAGGAATACCGAGCTTTTTGGCTTCGGCCACGGCGATCTTGTGGTAGCCCACGTCAATGATGAAGATGGCGTCGGGCAAGGTGGCCATGTCTTGGATGCCACCAATGTCTTTTTCCAACTTCTCGATTTCACGGGTGAAGGTCAACTGTTCTTTTTTGCTCATGGCATCAAGTCCCGCTTCTTGCTGGACTTTCATCTCTTTGAGACGCTTGATGGAGGACTTGACTGTCTTGAAGTTGGTGAGCATGCCACCGAGCCAACGCTGCTCAACAAAAGGCACACCTGCGCGTTGCGCTTCTGTGGCCACAATCTCGCGCGCTTGGCGCTTGGTGCCCACCATCAAGATGGTGCCACGGTTGGCTGACAATTGACGTGCAAATTTCACAGCCTCTTCGAACATGGGCTGTGTTTTTTCCAAATTGATGATGTGAATTTTGTTGCGGTGACCAAAGATGAAGGGGGCCATCTTGGGATTCCAAAAGCGTGTTTGGTGTCCAAAGTGAACGCCCGCTTCCAACATTTCGCGCATAGAGACTGACATGGTGATTTCCTAAAAGGTTGGGACTAAAATCCACCTCGAAATCAAGAACCTTGAAGAGTCGCCCCAAAATGGGGTAAGCTCTGAGGCACCTTGACACCTTGGATGAGATGGTTTGAGATTGACCCAAGCGTGACCTGCGTCACCGCCTGAGCCTATCGATTGTAGCACAATTCGTCCTCCAACCCTCAACGCCCACGCCCTACAAACGCACGGCTTTGTCTCATTTCGCCCCTTTTTACTGCTCGCGAGCGGCCACTTTGATTCCCTTGATGTCCCACTTATTGCCAAACCCCCTCCCGCATCGCGCCAAACGCCCCGGCAAATGGGTGCGACCTTCATGACGCACCAACGCATTGCCGTCATCGGTGCTGGCGTCATTGGGGTCACAACGGCCTTCGAGCTCGCCTTGAGAGGTCACCACGTGACGGTGTTTGAGAAAAACCAAACCTGTGCCGAAGAGTCAAGTTTTGCCAACGCGGGGGTGATTTCCGCGGGCTACGTGACGCCCTGGGCCGAGCCCGGCCTGCCTGGGCGACTGCTCAGGGATTGTTTTTCCAAAAACGCCAGTTTTTTGATGCATTTTCCCAACGCCGAGGAGCTCCGCTGGATGGGGCAATGCTGGAAAGCCTCCAAGCCCGACCACTACTGGCTGCACCGCAGCGCCATGCAACGCTTGACCTTGATGAGCCAAGCGCGCATGAAAGAGATCTCCAACTTGTTTCGCCTGGAGTACGAACAAGTGCAAGGCTACAACTTGCTCTACCGTGACGCCAAAGCCTGGGAGCAAGCGCTCTTGGCCTTGCCCCACTTGAGCGCCCAAGGCATCCCCTACCAGTTGCTCACCCCGCAAGAGCTGCAAGACAAAGAGCCCGCACTGGAGAGCTCCACCACCTTGGCGGGCGCCATCCACTTGCCCCAAGATCAAGTCGCCAATTGCCGGCAATTCACCATGGCCATCCGCGATGAGGCGGAAAAACTCGGCGTTGAGTTTCGCTTCAAGGCCGACGTGCAAGCCTTGGAGCCGCAACACCCGCGCGAATTGGTGTGTGGCTCAGAGAAACTGCATTTCGATGCCACGGTGGTCTGTGCAGGCACCCTGAGCGAGACGGTTTTGAGAAAGTTCAAGCTCAACACCGGCATCATGCCCGTTCACGGCTACTCGTTGACGGCCATGATCAAGGAGCCACTGGATGCGCCACGCTGCGGTTTGATGGACGACAAGTACAAAGTGACCATCACGCGACAAGGCAACCGTGTCAGAGTCGCGGGTGTGATGGAACTTGGGGGAGCAGCAAAAGAGCACAACTCCAAGGCCATCAAGACGCTTTACAAGGTGCTGGAAGATTGGTTTCCCAAAGCGAGTGACTGGAGCCAACAAGTCCAGGTGTGGAAAGGCTCGCGCCCCATGCTGGCCAAAGGCACGCCCTTGATCGGCCCGACCCCCGTGAGCGGCGTGTGGCTCAACATCGGACACGGCTCGAGCGGGTGGGCTCTGAGTTGCGCGAGCGCCCAGTTGCTCGCCGCCATGATGGACCAAGAGGTCTCGCCAACTCAATGGCCTGAGCTCATGCTGCGCTGATGGCTCAAAAGCCCTCTGGCTTCACGACCGATCCCTACCACCCCAATGCTTGCGATCGCTAGAGGTGTTTAGCGTTTGCTTTTTTTACTTTTCTTTTTGGCCGCGGCTTTTTTAACGGCCCCTTTGAGCGAGTCCAACGGCGAGCGAGCAAACTCTGTGCGCAAACCCATGCCGGCTCCAGCCCCCGTGACCGAGCCCGAGGTGACGCCGCGCGGGGTCTTTTGAGCACTGGCTTTGGTGCCTTTGCCAAACCGCGCGCCTGGCAGCGGCGCGCCACCCAAGGGTGGCAACAAGGAAGGCTTGGCGCCATGGCTGGCCTTGGCCTGGGACGCGCCTGTCATTTTTTTCCGCGCAGACTTGGAAGCAATCGGCTCTTTGGCAGAACGGGCTTTTTCAATATCGTCGCGCACGAGCCTGAAATCAATTTTTCGACCATCCAGATCAACGCGGCTCACCTGCACATGCACCCGTGTGCCAATGGCGTAGCGAATGCCTGTTCTCTCACCCCGCAATTCTTGGCGCGCTTCGTCAAAGCGGAAATACTCACCGCCAAGCTCTGTGATGTGAACCATCCCTTCGACATACAAATTGTCCAGGGTCACAAAAATACCAAACCCCATGGCCGCGGTCACGACACCACTGTATTCCTCACCCAAGTGCTCGCGCATGAATTTGCACTTGAGCCACGCTTCAACGTCTCTGGAGGCCTCATCGGCGCGGCGCTCGTTGGCCGAGCAGTGCAGCCCAGCCGCTTGCCAAGCCAGGGTCTCGGGGCTCAAATGGTCTTGGCTCTCGACGGGCTTTTTGGCCGTGTTGGCCGATTTGCTGGCCATGCGCCGCGCCAGTCTGGCGTGGGACTCACCAGGCGTGGGCAGGGCCGGCAACTGGTAGCGTTTTTTCTCCAAAATGGCCTTGATCACACGGTGCACCAAGAGGTCAGGGTAGCGCCGAATGGGGCTGGTGAAATGGGTGTAGGCTTCAAATGCCAAGCCAAAATGCCCACTGTTGATGGGCGTGTAGATGGCTTGCTGCATGGAGCGCAAGAGCATGCTGTGAATTTGCTGGGCGTCGGGGCGTTCTTGGGTCGCCTTGGCTATGGCTTGGTACTCGCCGGGCTTGGGGTCATCGCTGATGGTGAGGCCCACGCCCACGGCTTTCAAGTACGTCTTCAAGGTCTCGCGTTTTTCGGGTGTGGGTCCTTCATGAACACGGTACAGGCCCGGGTTTTTGGAGCCCAAGATGAAGTCTGCGCTACAAAAATTGGCGGCAAGCATGGCCTCTTCAATCAAGCGGTGGGCTTCATTTCGAACGCGTGGAATGATCTTCTCAATGCGCCCATTTTCATCACACACGATTTGTGTCTCGGTGGTTTCAAAGTCCACCGCACCGCGCACTTGGCGCGACTTCAAGAGCGCCAAATAGACGTCGTGCAAATTGATCAAATGCGGCACCACCTCGCCTTGGGCCAAGGCTTGTGGGCCTCTGGTGTTGGCCAAAATCGCCGCCACGGCGGTGTAGGTCATGCGCGCTTTGCTGTGCATGACTGCTGGATAAAACTGGTAGGCGTAGATCACACCCTCAGTGGTGATGAGCATGTCGCACACCATGCACAAGCGGTCCACGTGTGGATTCAACGAGCACAGCCCGTTGGAGAGCTTTTCAGGCAACATCGGAATCACACGGCGTGGAAAGTAAACGCTCGTGGCCCGGTCATAGGCATCGATATCAACAGCAGAGCCCGTTTGCACGTAGTGGCTCACATCGGCAATGGCCACGAGCAAACGCCAGCCTTTTTTGCGCCCGACCTTGGCCGGCTCGCAGTAAACCGCATCATCGAAATCTCGGGCGTCCTCGCCGTCGATGGTGACAAATCCCAGATCGGTCAAATCAATGCGGCCCAAGCTGTCTTGCGGGCGCACCTGGTCGGGGAGGGTTTTGACCAACTTTAAGCACTCAGCAGAGAACTCATGGGGGACACTGAATTTGCGCACCGCAATTTCAATCTCCATGCCCGGATCATCGACCTCACCCAACACCTCTTTGATGCGGCCCACAGGTTGACCATAAAGACTGGGGGGCTCGGTGAGTTCGACCACCACGACTTGGCCGACTTTGGCAGCCCCCGTGGCCCCTTTGGGGATGATGACATCGTGGCCATAGCGTTTGTCCTCAGGGGCCACGAGCCAAACACCGTTTTCTTGCAACAACCTGCCGATCAGGGGATAGAGGGGGCGCTCGATGATTTCGGTCACCCGTCCCTCGGGCCTGCCTTTGCCATCGGTGCGGATGATCTTGACCTTGACGCGGTCTTTGTGCAAGACGGCGCGCATCTCGTTTTGAGCGAGATAGATGTCTGGCGCTCCGCTGTCGCGCTGCACAAAGCCGTGTCCGTCGCGGTGTCCGAGGACTGAGCCTTCAAATTCTTCCTGAATGGAGGCGCTGGGTTGGGCAATTTTTTTGATGATCTGACCTACTGGCTATGGAGAGTAACGTCAAGCACGGATACGCTTGGTCTTAAAACATTCTATGCTTTTTAAATGAAGGTTCAAACTCCGCGCTGGAGAACCTTTGATTTCACACTGGCGCCTCTCACACGAGCAGTGCAATCAGTCATGAGGAAAGAAGTACATGAGGACAATAGGCGCATGGGGCATGGCGCCATGCTGGATCTAGCGCCAGGGACAACCGATCATCACCCCGAGGATCACCCACTGAAGTGGGCCCGAGCAAAAGGTCTTGATCCGCCGCGTTCTTGGGCGCTCAACTCTCTCAGACATTCATCAAAAGGCGCCAACATTTGAACTGCAACACCACAAAGACCAACACATTCAAGGCCATCAAGGTCAGCATGATTTGAAATGCCCACCGAACATGGCGATCTTGTGACTGCATCCCGCTCTCACCCCCCCAGGATGCCGGCCTGCTGAGCTCCAACGCGCTTAAAGAAGCGTCCAATGCTTGAATGGATTGGGCAAGGGGTGCAATGAATGCCTCGTCGCTCAAGGCGTAATAGTCGCCCTCGCTTTGCGGTTTGACCAAGCCCGGAAAATGAGGAGCCACCGCCTCCACGTCTTGTGCAATGAACCCCAAGCGTGGGTCGCCCGACGCCTTCATGGTGTAAGCCTTGGGTTTCAATTGCCGCACAAACTCGAGCCCCCATGTTGAGGCTCGAATGTGCTCCTTGAGCCTGCCATCGGACGGGCTCACCCAAGACGTCAACCCCCCCACATGCAGATGGACCAAGTTCGCATCCCCAATCACCATCTTGCCGGTTTGTGCCGTGGTATTGGCCCCCAAATTGATGGCATTGTTGAGTATGCTCGCCGGCACGGCGGCATTGGCACCCAATGCAATGAGCCCACTCGACAGGTTGGTCGAAATCGCATTCGTTCCCGAGCGCGCACCCACATAAATATTGTCCACCCCGTTGGTATCGAATTGGCCGCTGAGAGAGCCCACAAAGGTATTGGCTGCGCCCGTGTTCACAAGTCCCGAGGAGCGACCGAGAAAGGTGTTGTTGGCTTTGCTTCCAAAAATCGCGTTGTTCACATAAGAAAGAACCACCACACCGGCTTTGCCCGAACCACCCAGGCCCAAATTGCCGCTGCCCCCGCCCCCACCCGAGCAGATGGAGAGGGCATCAAAGCCGACTTGAAACTGATCGGGTCCGCCATTGCCTCCGCCATTCCCACCACCCGTGCCTGATCCATTGCTGCCCCCGTATCCAAAGGGAATGCCATAGGTCGAGTACCCCCCTCCCCCTCCCCCCGCACAGTAATAGACACTCGAGCCCGACAAACTCGAGAGCACGCCATCGCCCCCCGTTCCGCCTGTTGTCCCCAGGCCATCCACACCCGCGGAACCCGCCCCACCGCCGCCGCCCGCAACCGACCACGGATTCGAGCCCCTGATTTGATTGCCCCCAGCGTGGCCTTGTCCCGCTGTGCCGGGGCTGCCGTTGACGCTGAGGGTTCCACCCCCGGTCACATAAACCCCCGCACCCCCGCCACTTCCGCCGGCACTGCCCGAGTTGTTGCTATTGGCATTGCCCCCGCCACCTCCACCACCTCCATAGGCGGTCAACCCAAATCCCGTGGTGTCGCCGCCTGAGGTGCCCAGTTCCGCATACCCCGAAACCACCCCAACACCCCCTGCCCCCACGGTGAAGACATAACTCTGAGCGGCACTGGCGGCATAGGAGCCCAAGAGAAATCCACCTGCACCACCGCCACCTCCCCAACTTTGTCCCCCAGCCCCCCCACCTCCAGCGAGTAAAAATTGCACGCTGCTGTTGATGGTGGGTTGCCACGAATAGGTCCCGTTGGAGTACTTGAGCGCACCACAACTGTTGGACAACGTGAGTGGGGTGGCAGACAGAGCGCCCGAACTGCTGATCGTTTTGCCGCCCCATGCATATTGAAACGCATAGTTGCCTGAACCGGTGAATTGAACCGTACAGGTGGGGGATTGCTGTGCCCAATTTGGCAAGGGTGCGATCAGACCCAAGACCGTCATGAGCTTCAAAACAACAGCTCTTGACGTTTCAAGGCGTGACATAGAGCGCTTGCCCACTTGAATTCCCCAAATAAGTGTTGTTCGAGCCCGTGTTGCCGGCATTGGCACCCAAGTAGGAGGTGAAGGTGGCGTTGCTAAACATGGTGCGCCAATTCGACCCCGTCCAAAAATACAAATCGCCACTGCTTTGCTCCAGGCGAACATCCCCCACCGTGTTGAGCCGAGTCGGAAAGGAAGCGAATGAGGCTGCCGGCGACTTCCAACAAGCGACAAAGACACAGGGGTAGGTGTCACTGAAATCACGCACACCCAAATAGGTGTGGATCATGGCCACGCCTGCATTTTGATTACCCGTCAAGGTGTAAGACCAAGAATTGTTGGGGCCGTTGATGACCGAAGGCGTGCCCGGCGTGGAGTAGCCCATGCTGATGTTGCTGCTCAACGCGCGGTTGTCCACGTAATGGATGTCAAATTTTTTCGTGTCTCCGCCCACTGGGGACGTCAACCAAGCATAAAGCTCAATGGAGCATGCATTGCCTTGACAACCCACTGGGGATCGCGTCAAAGCGGTGGAGTACCCGCCACCAAACGAGGGCAAAGGGTAGGTGGTGGCCAAAGCGCTGGGTGAGGACAAAAACCCAAGCAGCATCAACTCGGATGCCGTGGGTGTTAATACATTGAGCACATTTCTTGATGCACCGCCAGGCAAGGTGTAACTGATGGGACTGGGTGCGGCCAAGACCAAGTTATTCCAATTGTTGATCACGTACAAGGACAATCCACTGAGAACGGTTTTGAGCTGAGCACTCACCACCGTCGCCGTGGCCATGCGGCGCTCACTCGTGCTGCCCAAGAGCGCACTCACCATGGAGGTCATGCTCACCAAGACATAGATCACCCATCTCATGTAGGGCATGCTGTTTTACCTTTGAGTGCGTTTAACTTCTTCAATGTGAAGACATTGAGCACAACCATGGCGATCAAGACCAAAAAGGACAAGACCAAGAACGCAAAATGCGTGAAAGGTCTGG
>CAISQQ010000396.1 GCA_903887655.1 uncultured Burkholderiales bacterium | reverse complement strand
TCGCCGGTTTGACGCACGTGCTCATCAACACCGCATGGCTTGGCGCGCAATTTCCCGACTATTTTGAAGCGCACCCGCCCCCGCACGGTTTGCAGTTGGGCTATTCGCGCGAGGACTTGGATTTTGGCGCGGCGCTCGAGACCGCAGGGGGCGTGGTGCGCGCCTTGCCCCAACTCGCGGACCCCTTTTGGGTGATGGCTGGCGATGTCTACATGCCCGACTTCGTGGCGAGCAGCAAGGCGCTGGAGGCCTTTGAAGAAAGTCCCCAGTTGGCGCACTTGTGGCTGGTCCCCAACCCAAGCCACCACCCCAGCGGAGACTTTCGCCTGAGCCCCGAGGGTCTCGTGCAAAACGTAGAAGCGAGGGGCTCCACGCTTCACGATCCCGCGCCGGGAAAAGCCCAGACCTACACCTTCAGCACCGTGGCGCTTTACAAAAAGGCGTTTTTCAGCGGCCCGTGGTGCACCCTCCCCAGTGGCAACCCCGCGGGCACCCGAGCGCCCTTGGCGCCCATGCTCAAAGCGGCCATGGCGCTGGGTTTGGTGGGGGGCAGCTTGTTCGAGGGCTTGTGGTGCGATGTGGGCACGCCCGAGCGCCTCGCTGGGCTGCAGTCGCCAGCACCCATCTCGCCCCTCGCGTCTTGAGCGCCGAGCTCAACGCGCGGGTGGGGCGCGTTGATGTGAAGCTCAACGTCATTTTTCTCGGATAATCAGATCTTCATCGCCGGGTGTGAGTGGTTTCACGCCCATTCAAGCGCTCAGGCGCTCTGGCGCTCTGGCACCCCGCCTACCCCACCCATTGAAAAGGCTGATCCCATGGACCTTTATGCCCAACGTCGTCAACACTTGGCCCAATCCCTGGGGGACGGTGGTGTGGCGGTCATTGCCACGGCACCGCCGCGCACGCGCAACAAAGACAGCGAGCACCCCTACCGATTTGACAGCTCTTTTTATTATTTGACCGGTTTCAGTGAGCCCCATGCGGTGTTGTTTTTGAATGCCCAGGGTCAATCGGTGCTGTTTTGTCAACCCAAAGATGAGAGCCGAGAGATTTGGGACGGCTACCGGCTCGGTCCCGAGAAAGCGCCGGCGGCTTTGGGGCTCACGCAGGCCTTCTCGATCGACGAGCTCGAGCGCTTGGCGCCGCTTTTGCTCAAGAACCACAGCACCTTGTGGAGCCCCTTTGACGCGGCCCCTGAGTTTGAAGCCCTGGTACAAGGCTGGCTGGCTGTGCTGCGGGGTATGGTGAGAAGCGGCGTGCAGCCGCCGCAGACGCGGAAAAATCTCTCCCAGCTGGTGGATGAAATGCGCTTGATCAAAGACGCGAGTGAAATTGACACGATGCGCGCCGCGTGTGACATCTCCTCGAAGGCGCATGTGCGCGCCATGCAACTGTCGGCAAGCCGCTTGCGAGCCGGTCTCGAGACGCGCGAGTTTCACCTCGAAGCCGAGCTGCTCCACGTGTTTCGCCAGCACGGCGCTGAAGCCCCCGCCTACACCAGCATTGTGGCCGCGGGTGCCAATGCCTGTGTGCTGCACTACCGCGCCGATCGCGCCCTGGTTCAGCCCGGCGAGCTGGTCTTGATCGACGCGGGCTGTGAGCTCGGGGGCTATGCCAGCGACATCACCCGCACGTTTCCAGCCAATGGCGTGTTCAGCGGCGCTCAACGCGATCTGTATGCCTTGGTGCTCCTCAGTCAAGAAGCGGCCATTGCCCACACCCGGGTGGGCGCGCGCTTTAGCGACCCCCACGATGCAAGTGTGCGCGTGCTCGCGCAAGGGCTCTTGGACTTGGGGATCTTGAACCCCGCCGAACACGGCAGCGTGGACGACGTGATCGATCGAAAGCTCTACACCCCGTTTTACATGCACCGCACGAGCCACTGGCTGGGGTTGGATGTGCACGACTGCGGGGCCTATGTGGAAGAGGCCCCCCACACGGGCGAGAGCAGCACGCCGACTTGGAGTGCCGTGCTCGAGAGCGCCGCCCCGCCAAGCGCTGGTGCAACCGCCACCACGACCGCCTCCAGCACCAGTGCCAGTTTGCCCTCGCGGCGCTTGCAAGCCAACATGGTCCTCACCATTGAGCCTGGGCTTTATGTGCGCCCCAGTGACAACGTGCCCCGCGCGTTTTGGGACATCGGCATTCGCATCGAAGACGACGCCTGGGTGACGCCCGAAGGGGCTCAACTCCTCTC
>CAISQQ010000395.1 GCA_903887655.1 uncultured Burkholderiales bacterium | reverse complement strand
CCCCTTTGCCGGCGCCGCCACGGGCTCTGGTGGTGAGATCCGCGACGAGGGCGCCACGGGTCGGGGCTCGCGCCCCAAGGCGGGTCTCACCGGCTTTATGGTCTCCAAACTCTTTGACTCAAGGCTTTCACACCCAGCCCATTTGGCCAGTCCGTTGCAGATCATGACCGAGGGCCCCCTGGGTGCAGCGGCGTTCAACAATGAATTTGGCCGACCCGGGATTTTGGGATTCTTTCGCGAGTACGAGCAAGACATTGACGGTGTGCAGCGGGGCTATAAAAAACCCATCATGCTCGCTGGCGGCCTGGGGACCATCGATGCCGACTTGGTGAACAAGGTCGTGTTTGAGCCGGGCACCTTGCTGGTTCAAATCGGGGGGCCTGGCATGCGCATTGGCTTGGGCGGTGGAGCCGCGAGTTCCTTGAATTCGGGTGCCAATTCTGTAAGCCTTGACTTTGACTCCGTGCAGCGTGGCAACCCGGAGATCCAACGCCGCGCCCAAGAGGTGATCAATCAGTGCTGCGCTTTGGGGGTCAACACCCCCATTTTGGCCATTCACGATGTGGGGGCGGGTGGACTCTCCAATGCCTTTCCAGAATTGGTCAACGACGCCCATCGCGGTGCTGTGTTCGATTTGTCTGCCATCCCGCTGCAGGCCCAAGGCTTGTCGGCCAAAGAGATTTGGAGCAACGAGTCCCAAGAGCGCTATGTGTTGGCGATAGATCCCACACGGCTGGAAGAATTCAAGGCCGTGTGTGAGCGAGAGCGCTGTCCCATGCGGGTCATTGGGCACGCCACCGAGGCCCGCGAACTCGTCCTCAAAGACCCCAGTCAAGCCGAATGCGTGAACATGCCGCTCGAGGTGCTGCTGGGCAAGCCGCCCAAAATGCACCGGGTGGTCCAACGTGTGAAGCGTCACGGCCATGTGTTTGATGGCTCGACCCTGACCCTGGAAGACGCCGTGATTCGGGTGCTGTCCCACCCGACAGTGGCTTCCAAGCGGTTTTTGATCACCATTGGTGACCGAACCGTGGGGGGGCTCACGCACCGAGACCCCATGGTGGGTCGCTTCCAAATGCCCGTTGCCGACTGCGCCATCACGCTGGCCGATCACGAGGGATTTGCCGGCGAGGCCATGAGTCTTGGCGAGCGCACCCCACTGGCCAGTATCAATGCGCCAGCCTCAGGCCGCATGGCGGTGGCCGAGGCCATCACCAATTTGCTCGCCGCCCCCATTGATCTAGACCGGGTCAAGCTCAGTGCCAACTGGATGGCCGCTTGTGGCGAGGAGGGCGAAGACGCCGATTTGTTTGACACCGTGCACACCGTTGCCATGGAGCTGTGTCCGGCGCTCGGTCTATCGATTCCGGTGGGAAAAGACTCGCTGTCGATGAAAACACAATGGAGCTCTGGCGTGGCGCCTGAGTCCACGCGCTTAGAGGTGCGCTCGCCCGTGAGCTTGATCATCACGGCGTTTTGCACGCTCGATGATGTCCGCGGCTCGTTGACCCCCGCGCTTCAAGGACCGCCGGGACAGACCACCCTCATCTTGATCGATTTGGGGCGAGGGCAGCAGCGCATGGGCGGGAGTATTTTGGCCCAAGTGCTGTCTCAAAACGTGGCCTTGGTGCCCGATTTGGCCATCGAACACGCCCAAGATTTGGTGAATTTGGTGAAGGTCATCAATGCCTTGCGCCGCGATGGGCTTATTTTGAGCTACCACGACGTGAGCGATGGGGGACTGTTGGCTTGCGTGAGTGAGATGTGCTTTGCCTCGCAAATCGGGGTGGATTTGAATGTGGACCTTTTGGTCACCCGAGGCGATGGGATCCAAGACTCCTATGCCGATCATGGCGACGCCAAAAACTGGGCGCAACAAGTGAGTGTCAAGCGCCAAGAGCAAACGCTTGAAGCGCTCTTTGCCGAAGAAATTGGCGTGGTGATCGAGGTCTCCACGCGAGAGCGTGACCGGGTGATGCAGGCCTTGCGAGGGGTCAACCTGAGCAAGCACAGCCACTGCATTGGCAAAACCAGACAACCAGGCCCCATCAAAGCGGGTGAAGCGCTAGACCACGAAGGGTGGCAGGATTTGGGGCTCGACCCCGAGGCCAGTCTCACCATTTGGAGAGACACCCAACAGATTTTCAAGTCCCCTTTGAGAGATTTGCTCGCCGTTTGGGACAGCGTGAGTCACCAAATGACCCACCTGCGAGACCACCCTGATGCAGCGGACTCGGAACACCAGGGGCTTCAAAGTCCCGTGAAAAATGCTTTGCGTGCGGTGATTCCTGCTGAGCTCGAACGCCGACTTCAAAGCCTCGCGGCCGACTTGTTGCCCCCACTGCCCTTGAGCACCGCGCCCGGCGTGCTCAACCCCCAGCCCAGCGCTTCACTCTCCTCGAATTGGGCGGGCATCCAAACCCAGCGACCCAAAGTGGCGATCTTGCGCGAGCAAGGCGTGAACTCCCACGTCGAGATGGCTTACGCCTTTGAGCTCGCGGGGTTTGAGAGTGTCGATGTGCACATGAGTGACTTGCAGCAGGGCGTCACGCGGTTGAGCGATTTTCAAGGCCTGGTGGCCTGCGGCGGGTTCAGCTACGGCGACACCTTGGGTGCGGGGGTGGGTTGGGCAAGAAGCATCCTCTTTAACGCGAGACTCAAAGACGAGTTCGAGGCGTTTTTTGCGCGGCCTGACACCCTTGGACTTGGGGTGTGCAATGGCTGCCAGATGTTGGCGCATCTCTCGAACTTGATTCCCGGCGCGGAGCACTGGCCGCTTTTCACCCAAAACAAGTCGGAGCGTTTTGAAGCCCGTTTGGTGCAAGTGCAGGTGTTGGCGTCCCCGAGTATTTTCATGAACGGCATGCAAGGACTGCATTTCCCCATCGTCGTCTCACACGGCGAGGGCTATGCCGATTTTGATCGGCAAGGCGATTCGAACTTGGTCAAGCGAGCCCTGTGTTTCGTCGATGGCTGGGGTCGCCCCACCGAAACCTATCCCAACAACCCCAATGGCTCGGCGGGTGGCCTCACCGCGGTGACCACGCCTGACGGGCGTTTCACAGCGATGATGCCCCACCCCGAGCGAGTGTTTCGCTCGGTGCAGTTGAGCTTTAACCCGCTTGAAAAGAGTATAGACACGGCCAACAACCCCTACACACCCTGGATGCAAATGTGGCGCAACGCCCGGCAATGGCTAAAGTAAAGAGTTCCACCCCCAAGCAGTGAACGAGGTTTGGGGTTTCTTGCTGAGAAAGCCTTTTGAACACAAAAAAGCCACCAGCTTTTGAAGTCTGGTGGCTAGAGGAGTCGGTCTTTTCGCGAGCGAAAATTTACTCGACTTTGGCTTTGCTGCGCAAATCTTGTTGGTAGCCGTTCATTCTGCCTTGTTGGAGCTGTTGGGCAATTTGGGGCTTCACGTCTTCGAATTTGGGCACTTGAGCTTG
>CAISQQ010000394.1 GCA_903887655.1 uncultured Burkholderiales bacterium | reverse complement strand
GGCACCCCTCAAATCGAGGTCTCCTTTGACATCGACGCCAACGGCATCTTGCACGTGGGCGCCAAGGACAAAGGCACAGGCAAAGAAAACAAAATCACCATCAAAGCCAACTCAGGTTTGTCTGAGCAAGAAATTCAAAAGATGGTCAAAGACGCCGAGCTCAATGCGGGTGAGGACAAAAAGAAACTCGAAATTGTCCAAGCCAAAAATCAAGGTGACGCGGCATTGCACTCTGTGCAAAAGAGCTTGACTGAGCATGGTGACAAGCTCGACGCTAGCGAGAAAGAAGCCATCCAAACCGCTTGCAAAGCGCTGGAAGAAGCCCTCAAAACAGAAGACAAAGATGACATCACGGCCAAAACCGAGAGCTTGATGACGGTGAGTCAAAAATTGGGTGAAAAGGCCTACGCCGATATGCAAGCCCAAACCGCAGCCGCCCAAGCCGCTGGCGCACCCCACGAAGGTGGTCCCCAAGGTGCTGGCGGGGCCAGTGCAGCCAAGGACGACAACGTGGTCGACGCCGAAGTCAAGGAAGTTAAAAAAGGCTAATCCCTTTCAGCATCACCGACAAACACGCCGCGCCCTGGCCTCACTGTGAGGTGGGCGCGGCTTTGTTGTTCAACAAGGACGCATCGATATCATGGCAAAACGCGATTTTTACGAAGTTCTGGGTCTGTCCAAAACGGCCAGTGACGAAGAGATCAAAAAAGCTTATCGCAAAATGGCGATGAAGTACCACCCTGACCGCAACCAAGGCGAAGCGGCCAAGGAAGCGGAGGTGAAGTTCAAAGAGATCAAGGAAGCCTACGAGATGCTTTCTGACGCCGAAAAACGCAGTGCTTATGACCAATTTGGTCACGCTGGCGTGGACCCCAATATGCGCGGCGGTGCAGGTGGTGCTGGCTTTGGTGGCTTTGGCGACTCGTTTGGGGATATTTTTGGCGATATTTTTGGCCAAGCCAGGCGTCAACAAGGTGGTCGTCAGGTTTACCGTGGCAACGACTTGAATTACGCCATGGAGATCACACTCGAAGAAGCGGCCAAGGGCAAGGAGACCCAGATCCAGGTGCCGAGTTGGGACTCCTGCGAGGTCTGCCAAGGCTCGGGCGCCAAGCCTGGCACATCGGCCAAAAATTGCGGCACGTGCGGAGGCTCGGGTGCTGTGCAAATGCGCCAAGGTTTTTTCAGTGTTCAGCAAACCTGCCCTCACTGCCGCGGTGCGGGCAAGGTCATCTCTGACCCTTGCAGCCCCTGCCGTGGTCAAGGCAAGATTCAATCGCAAAAGACACTCGAGATCAAGATTCCAGCTGGCATCGACTCGGGCATGCGCATCAGGAGCACCGGCAACGGCGAGCCCGGCGCCAATGGCGGACCAGCGGGTGACTTGTACATCGAGATTCGAATCCACAAGCACGACATCTTCGAGCGAGACGGCGACGACTTGCATTGCGCCGTGCCCATTGGATTCACCATTGCGGCCTTGGGCGGAGAGATCCAAGTGCCCACCCTTCAAGGGGAAGCGGCCATTGATATTCCGGAAGGCACACAAACGGGCAAGCAATTTCGCTTGCGGGGCAAAGGCATCAAAGGGATTCGTTCGAGCTTCAATGGCGACTTGTATTGCCACATCACGGTCGAGACACCCGTTAAACTCACGGAGCATCAACGCAAACTGCTCAAAGAGCTTGACGAATCGCTTCGCAAGGGTGGCGTCAAACACTCCCCCAATGAAGGCGGTTGGGCAGAAAAGCTGAAAGCTTTCTTCAACTGAACACCCCGCTCTCGCCTATACTGAGCCAAGCCTCACCAGCCACACCCTGATGAATGTGGCTGGTTTGTTTTGAAGACCTCCAACCCACTCCAGAGCCTGCCATGAAACTCAAACACCTGTTATTGTGCTGCACCTTGCTCAGTTGGGTTTGCCTCAACGCGAGTGCTCAAAACAATGCCTGGCCCAACAAAGTCATCAAAATCGTGGTGCCCTTTGTACCGGGCTCTTTCACCGACACCGCCGCTCGGGTCCTGAGTGTGGAGTTGGGCAAACAACTCGGACAAACCGTGATCGTTGACAACAAAGGTGGAGCGGGCAGCACCTTGGGCACCGACCTGGTGGCCAAAGCCGCGCCCGATGGGTACACGTTTTTGCTGACCGACAATTCTTTTGCCGTGTCTGCCGCTCTTTATGACAAACTGCCCTACAACCCGATCAAAGATTTGGCCCAAGTCACCACCGTGGCCGAGTCGCCAGCGGTGCTGGTGGCCAGACCGGGCTTGACTCTAAAGAGCCTCAAGGACATCGTGCAGTTTGGCCAAAAAAATCAAAATGGCCTCACCTATGGCTCGGGTGGCATCGGATCGTCGGCCCATTTGGCCATGGAAGCGTTTCTCACGCAAAACAATATCCAACTCAACCACATTCCTTTTAAAGGCATTGCGGGAGCCATCACCGATGTGGCGGCCGATCGGGTGGATTTGGCCATTGGTTCTGTCGGATCTGCACAAGCTTATATCAAGGAAGGTCGACTCCAAGGTGTTGCCGTGAGTGGTGCACAACGCCACCCACTCCTGCCTCAAGTCCCCACCTTTGCAGAGTCTGGTTTTGCCAATTACAAAATGATGTATTGGTTTGGCTTGATGACGCCCAATGGGGTGCCCAAGGAGATCATTGATCGTCTGCAAAAAGAAGTCGTCCATGCTTTGAGAGAGGCCAAGGTGCAAGAAATTTTTGCTGCAGCCGGCGTGAAACCCGCTTCCAACACCCCTCAAGAGTTCACCAATTTGGTTCGCGATGAATCGGCCCTGTGGGCAGAGGTGATCAAAAAAGCGGGCCTCAAGTCCATGGCGGCTCAATGAGCAAGAAGCTCGAGCGGTCATCCTTTTTTAACCCAGGGTCCGATCATCCGCGCGCACGCTGAGCGCTGTGCGTGCGCGAGATGAATTGCAAGGGCTCATCCCCAATTTCTCCATCCCATGTCTTTTGATCTTTCTGAACAACCCCTGTTCACTGCTCCCGCCTTGGCCTGTGACTCGCACTTTCACGTCTTTGGGGCTGCCGAACAATACCCCTATGGCACGGATTTGAGATACGCACCTCCGCTGGCGCCTTTGCAAGAGTATTTGAAGTTGGCACAACACTTGGGGATCACGCGTTTTGTGTTTGTGCAGCCAAGCGCCTATGCGCGGGACAACCAATGCATGCTCGACGCCATGCAGGTGGTCGGTGTTGAGAGGTGCCGCGGGGTGGTGGACTTGGACGATGACGTGACCTTGGAGCACATGCAGCGCTTAGATGCATTGGGGGTGAGAGGCATCCGAATCAATGTGAGTCCCGTGCACCCCTATGAGGCTGGTTTGGCCCAAAAAATGACACCGCGCATCGAAACCTTGGCCAACAAATGCAGCACCTTGGGCTGGCACCTTGATTTCTTGTTACCGGGCTGGTTGACGGCAGAACTCTTGGGGGTCATGAAGCGTTTGACCATCCCTTTTTCCATGGCACACATGGGGATGAATTTGGCCAAAGACGGTGTCCATGCACCTGGATTTCAAGCCTTATTGAAACTCTTGAGCGAGGGACAACGTCTGGCCTATGTGAAATTCACCGGGATTTACCGCATGTCCAAGCTCGAGCACTACACCGACGCCGACCCCATGGCGCGCGCCTTGATCAAAGAAGCGGGAGACCGCATCATTTGGGGAAGCGACTACCCGCATCTGTCGTTTGGTGAGCACAGCTCCATTGCGCTCTTTAATTTGCTGGAGCGTTGGTGCGATAACGACCATGAAAAGAAACTGATCTTGAGTGACAACCCAGCCAGGCTTTTTGGGTTTTAAACCCCAAGGCTACAAGAGACGCCTTGGCCGCCTTGCTGCAGTGAGGCAGTGGGGCCGTCATCACAGGCGCTCAAAGCGTGCTCACACGGCGAGCTTCAAGCCACTGACCTGCTTGGCTTTTTCAGTCGCGGCACTCAAGAGGAACGCCAAATCGGTGCCCGTAGAGACATAACGCGCGCCCATTTGAACAAACTGCGCGACCAAGTCTGGCCGGGACGACAATCCACCCACACCGCAAAATTTACCGTGCTTTTGACACACCGCAATCGTGTGCGCATAAGCATCTTTGAGCTTGATGTGGTCATACTGACCGGCCAAGCCCATGTCAGCGAGCAAGTCGTTGGAGCCAATCATGACCATGTCGACACCAGGCGTCGACATGATGTCATCGGCATGGTCCAAAGCGGCTTGGTTCTCAAATTGAACCACCACCATGGTGTTGGCATTCAACACGGGATAGGCCTGGTCGGGCGGGAATGAACGGTATTGCAAATGCGGCATCACGCCTGCTGAGGAGCGCTCTCCAAAGGGGGGAAATTTGGCACAGGCCACCACCGCTTGCGCCTGCTCTTTGTTTTGCACATGAGGGGCAATCACCCCCAAGGCGCCACCATCAAGGACTCTGGAGATCCACTGCGCAGAATTGTCAGGAACTCGCACCAATGCCGCGATGCCGATGGCCATGGCCGCCATACAAATTTGCCCTGTTGTCTCGAGCGAAAAACTGCTGTGCTCCAAGTCGATGTAGAGGGAATCAAAGCCAGCAGTTTTGGCGATCTGTGCAATCTCAATGCCCGAGACCAACTTCACTGTCATGGAGGAGACCACTTGGTTGGCGCGGAGCTTTTCAAGCACGTTGTTGTTGAGTATCTGCGACAAATCAGAATTCATTCATGTCCTTGATCGGAAAATTGAGCCCACACCGTGACTGACCCATCGATTCTACAGTTGTATCGTTGACGCCCTTCACACGAGGGAAACGCTCAAAGGGGTGCATCGGCGTCTTGCGTCTCTCGACGCGTCTGTGTGGACAAGAATCCATGAGCGCCGTCACATTCACAGCCTACCCCATCGCTTGGGGGGTCCAAGGCCTAAAGGGTAATTACCGATTCCAACTCAATCCTGATCTTTAAAATGGAACACAGACATGTTATTTTTTTTAAGGATTGAAATGACTCGCATCTCTCCATTATCACGCCAATGGCGCTCCAAACTGGCGACCTTGTGTTGGGGCTTGGCGCTCAGCATCTTGAGTGGTTTGGCGTTTGCTCAGGCCAACCCACCCATTCGCATTGGCAGCACCTTGGCGCTCACTGGCCCTTTATCGGCCACGGGCCTTGTGCACAAATTGGCCGGTGAAATTGCCATTGAAGACATCAACAAAAGGGGTGGTTTATTGGGCCGCAAGGTGGAATGGGTACTCAAAGACGACCAATCCAAACCCGAATTGGCCCGCACCCTCTACGAGCAACTCTTGAACAGCGACAAAGTCGACTTGCTCATGGGCCCCTATGCGACAGGTGCCATTTTGGCGGCCATGGTGGTGGCCGAGCGCAACAACAAATTGCTCATCCATCACACTTTTGGCATCCCCAACCAAGCGAAATACGACAAACAGTTCCCCGCCTGGGCGTTGGGCTCTTATCCAGAGAAGACCGTTCCCAATACCGTCTTTGATGCCATGGCATCGTTGGACAAGGCACCCAAAACCATTGCCATCATCACCAGCAAATTCCCATCGGTGTTTTTCTTGTCCACGGGCGCCAGAGAAGTGGCCAAGCAGCGCGGCTTGAAAGAAGTACTCTATTTGGAGTGGGACTTTGGCAATCGCGATTTCTCCGCCATTGCTGCTCGGGTCAAAGACGCCAAGCCTGATTTGGTGTGGATTGGCGATATTGGTGCCGAGGGCAATCAGGTGCTCGAAGCCATGAAAAAAATCGATTACACACCCCCACTTCACACCCATGTATACCCCTCGCCTGGTATCTTGGCCGCTGCGCCTGAGGGCCAAGGCTCATTTGCCATTTCTCCATTCGAGGAGCACGTGCCCTTCACCAAGAACAAAGGCGCTGAGACGCTCATCAAAAACTTTGACAGCAAAGCCAAGACCGAAGGATTGCCCTACACCAAAGTGGAAGTTCAGGCCGCCAGCTCCTTTGTTGCCTGGCAGATGCTAGAAGCTGCAGTGACGGCGACCAAGAGTCTTGATGACGCACAATTGGCCAAGTGGCTCAAGGCCAATCAAGTTGACACGGTGGTGGGCAAAGTCAGATTTGACGGCCCGTTCAACTATGGCGACGATATGATGCACGTCAAACAACTCCAAAACGGACAATGGCTGATGGTTTGGCCCAAAAACTTGGCGGCTCCTGGCGTCAAAATGCAAGTCAATCCATGATCCCTTTGATGCAGCTCCCCACCTGAGCGCACCAAGGACCAGCCCCGCCATTGGCGGGGCTTTTTTTTCGCCCTCAATTGCTCATGGATGTGGGTCTTGGGGCTGCATGACGGGCTCAGCTGCATGGGCGCGCAGACCCTCACCCTGGAACGACTCTTTGAAGAATTCCCTTGAAAGGTTCAATTGAGTAGCCCGACCGTCTGAGGGCGCCCGGGGCCTTGCATTTCTCATTAAAATACCACTCAAGGCTTCATCATCTCGATTGAGCATTTGCCCATCGATCCAGTGGACTAGCCCGAAACCCGAGCCACTGCCCCCAACCAGGATACCCGCCATGAAACCCACTTCCACCTCCCCCATTACAGCCACCATTGCACTTGCCATGATGGTGGCATCGGGTTTTCTCTCCAGCACGGTTCACGCCCAGAGTTTTCCATCCAAGACCTTGACGATTGTGGTGCCCACGGCCCCAGGCGGCGCCAACGATGCCATGGCTCGAATCATCGCTCAGGGATTGTCCACCCGACTCGGTCAATCGGTGGTGGTGGACAACCGCGCTGGCGCCAACGGTGCCATTGCTTGTGAGTTTGTCGCGCGTGCCGCTCCCGATGGACACACCATTCTTTTTGGCTACATTGCAACCCACGGCATCAATCCAGCCTTGCAAAAACTGAAATACGACCCCTCCACGGATTTTGAGGCCATTGGGCTGGTGGCGAATTCCCCCACGTTGCTCGTGACCACCATGGGCCTGAATGTCAAAACACCCAAAGAACTCATTGCCTTGATCAATTCAAAGCCCGGCACCATGAGTTACGCCTCAGCGGGCAAAGGCACGGCACCCCATTTGGCCGGCGAGCTCTTTAAGCTCTCCACCGGCGTAGACTTGGTGCACATTCCTTACAAAGGCTCAGCGCCTGCCGTGGTCGACACCATTGGCGGGACCACCCAGGTGATGTTTCCAAGCCTCTTTACCGCTTTCCCGCAAGTCAAGGCAGGAAAGTTGCACGCCTTGGCCATAGCGGGCGAAAAGCGCTCCTCTGTCATGCCAGAAGTTCCAACACTCACGGAGCTGGGGGTGCCCAATGTCAACATCAGCCAGTGGTATGGGCTGTTTGCGCCGGCCAAAACACCCAAAGCGGTCATTGAACTTCTGAACAAAGATCTCAATGAGGTGCTCAACGAAAAAGCCAATGAAAAGAAAATTGAAGACCAAGGTGCAGAGGTGGAAACCAGCACACCTCAGGCTTTGGCCGACTTGGTCAAAAAAGAAGTCGTGCGTTGGAAGTCGGTGGTGAAAGCGGCCAAAATTACAGCCGACTAAAGAAATCATCTGCACTGCTTCATGAATCCATTGTTCCATTAATCCCATGCAACTTGGCGCTGTCCTTCAAGCCGCGGGCTCGGCTTCACGAATGGGCTACAGGCCCAAGTGCTTGCTTGAGATCGAAGGGCAGGCCTTGATTGCTCGAACCACCCAGGCGCTCCTTGATGCGGGTATTCATGACTTGGTGGTGGTGGTGGGCCATTACGCCAAGGAGGTGAGAGCCGCCTTGCGAGACTTCCCCGTCACCTTCATCGACAACCCTGAGCCGGATCTGGGTCAAGTCTCCTCACAACGTCTGGGACTTTTGCACCTCATGCCCAACCACGATGCCATCATCATGGCCTTGGCCGATCAGCCCTTGATACAAACACAAGATGTCGCAGAACTCATTCATTTCTACGAGCAGTGCGCCAAGTCAACCTCCGTGGTTTATCCCAGGGTGAATGGACAACCCGGCAACCCTGTCTTGATCAGTGGCAAGGCCAGAGAGGACATCCTCCATTGCGCCCCCGATATGGGCGTCAAAGATTGGCGCCGATTGCACGAAGAAGAAGTGATGGTCTTGGAGTGCGACAACTCCCACTACATCATTGACTTGGATACACCCGAGGACTTGCGCACATTCCAGGAAAAATTCGCGATGGCGCTGTCATGGCCTGAGCCACAAAACCCGTTATAAAAACCGATCCAGCAGCTTGCGACTCAAGCGGTCCATCGCCGACAAATTTTTGATCAAAAACTGTACCCCATAGGCATCGGCCACAATGAGTGTGTTGGCATTGAGTCTTTTGATGTCTTCTTCGCCATTGAGCAGCAGTTGCGTCTGACCCCGATTGGTCTGAATCCGCCAGCGACAAGGCGTGATGTAGCCACTCACCGATTCAAGCTTCAAAATCTCTGGCATGAACTCGCGCATTTGTAAGCACTGCAACAAAGCCTCTTTGAGCTCACCATGGAGCTCATGGAGCGCATCAAACCAACACAACTCTTTGCCCTCGCGGCTGAGAATAGACACCCCCTCTTGAGGACACATGATGGGAAAGGCCCTCACCGCGTGCACGTGATCATGCACCTCTGAGCCCAGGGATAAATGCCAAACCCCATAAGCATCGGCCCACAACTTCGGGGGCGAGGCTTGAGTGCTCTGTGCGGGAGAGGGGGCGGTGTCTGAGGATGGCATGGGTGACATTAAAACAACTTTGACTTCAGGTTCAAATGGACTTCAAGGGCTCGATCAAAGCGCCAGGCGCATGCAGCGTCTGGTGAGGCGCAGACTCAAGACGCGCAGACACCAAGGCATCTTGGGCTTGTTGGGCCTGGGCCTCATAAAGTCGCCAATACGCGCCCTGGGCGGCCAACAAATCATCATGACGGCCTTCTTCGACCTTCACGCCTTGCTCCATGACGACCAAACGATCTGCGCGTTTCAAGGTGGAGAGCCGGTGCGCAATGGCAATGGTGGTTCGCCCTTGCACCAAGTTGTCCAACGCTTTTTGAATTTCTTGCTCGGTCTCCGTGTCCACCGAGGAGGTGGCCTCGTCCATGATCAATATCTGCGGATTGATCAGCAACGCTCGGGCGATCGAGATGCGCTGACGCTCACCGCCTGAGAGACCTTGGCCGCGCTCCCCCACCAAAGAGTCGTAGCCTTGGGGCAAGCGCAAAATGAACTCATGGGCATGCGCGGCCCTCGCAGCCGCCACGATTTCTTGGCGGCTCGCCGTGCTTTTGCCATAGGCAATGTTGTCGGCAATGGTGCCAAAGAACAAATAAGGTTCTTGCAAAACCAACCCGATATGGCTTCGGTACTGGGCCAAGGGAAAACGCCGGATGTCCACGCCATCCACCTCGATTTGACCTTCACTCAAATCATAAAAGCGGCAGATCAAATTCACCAATGTGCTTTTACCCGATCCACTCTGCCCCACCAAGCCAATCATCTCTCCGGGCTGGATGTTCAAGTCCAGGTTTTTGATCACCAACCGGTTGCCATACCGAAAGGATGCGTTGCTGAGTTTGATCTCACCTCGCACGTGACTCAACTCAATGGGATCTTTGGGCTCGGGCACACTCGAGACGTGGTCGAGAATTTCAAAGATGCGCTTGGTGCCAGCGGCGGCTTTTTGGGTGTGCGAGACAATGCGACTCATCGAATCGAGCCGGGTGTAAAAGCGACCAATGTAGGCCAAAAAGGCGGTCAAAACACCCACCGTCACTTGATGCTGAGAGACTTGCCAAATGCCAAAAGCCCAGACCACCAACAGCCCCACCTCGGTCATCAAGGTCACAGTGGGCGAGAACAAGGACCACAGGAAATTGATCCGGTCATTGACCGCCAAATTGTGCCGGTTGGCCTCTCTAAAGCGCGCGCTCTCTCGCCCCTCTTGGGCGAAGGCTTTGACCACTCGAATGCCGGGTATGGTGTCGGCCAGTACATTGGTGAGCTCTGACCAAACGCGGTCAATCTTCTCAAACCCCAAGCGAAGCCGGTCTCTCACCACGTGTATGAGCCAACCGATAAATGGCAGCGGCAACAAGGTCGCCATGGCGAGATAAGGGTCGATGCTAAAGAGGATGATCGACGTCATCACGATCATCAAAAAGTCAGTCGCAAAATCGAGCAAATGAAGCGATAAAAAGACACACAAACGGTCTGTTTCGCCGCCAATGCGGGTCATCAAGTCACCCGTGCGGCGACCACCAAAGTACTCCAGCGACAATTTCATCAAGTGCTCGTAGGCCGTGGTGCGCAAATCAGCGCCAATGCGCTCTGAGACCAAGGCCAAAATGTAAGTTTTGATCCACCCCAGCCCCCAGGCCAACAAGGCTGCGGCCAACAAGCCCAACAAGTACTTCGACACCGTGGAGACTTCAATTTGCTGTCCATTTTGAAAGGGAATCAACACCTCATCCATGAGTGGCATGGTGAGGTAAGGCGGCACCAAGGTGGCCGCTGTGGAGCACAAAGTCAAGACAAACCCGAGGACCAAGCGCGCACGGTAGGGTTTGGCAAATCGCCACAGTCTGAATAGCCCCCAAGTCGATGGCGTGGTGTCTTCTGCTCCCGAGCCCAAAGCGCCCAGAGATTCATCGGCCAAGGCGGGCGCGCCCATCCTAGGAGGTGAAGCTGGGCCTCCAATCCCGTGCGCCGTTGTGGGCAAGGCCCTCGCCTTGGGATCGAGTGCTGTGCGTTCGCTCTCCAGCACCGCTGCCTCCAATCGATAACGGCTCACCGCTTGGTTCCAGGCTTCTTGCAATGCCAGCGCCTGCACATTGTGGGTCAAGGTAAAACGCCAGCGGCCCAATCGACTTTGAGCGTCCACCAATTCCAATGAACCCACGCCCGCATAATCGTGGTGCTTGAGTGTGGCCTGGGCCTCAAGCGGGAAGATTTGACACTCTCCAGGCGACAGGACCTCATGCGCCAAAGGCATCCAAGACAACAATCGTTGATCGGTGGCGACCAAATAGCCTTGAATAAACTTTAAT
>CAISQQ010000393.1 GCA_903887655.1 uncultured Burkholderiales bacterium | reverse complement strand
CGACGGGCGAGATCGCCATGACTGCAGGCACTTTGCGGGGAAACATCTCGATTTGAATCGCCACCCTGGCGGGGATCGCTCCATGATGAGCAAGCGCATTAGCGGCACCAACCTAGGGCTTACGCTTAGCCCTGTAACGCTGGGAGTTGGGGATAATTGAATTTCCTTTTATGTACTTTGCCGGCAAGTTGCAGACAACGGCCTGGGCCCCACTTCAACACACATTCATCATGGTACGAACCATCGTTTTGACCGATTCGGAGTTATGTGAGGGCTTTTCAAATCACTGGCTGACCCGAGTGAAAACATATTTAACCCGACTTTTTTCATTGAGCGTCAAGCCGCTGGCATGGTTGAGCTTGATCCTTTGCGGTTTTGCTGCGCAAGCTCAAAACTCTGCTGTTGGCAATGATTACCCCAGCAAACCGATTCATTTCACGGTGAGTTTTGGTGTGGGCTCGAGTACGGACATCGTCTCGCGCCTTTTGGCCCAAAGGCTCTCAGAGCGACTGGGTCAGCCCGTTTTGGTGGAGCAAAGGGTGGGTTCAGGGGGGCTGATCGGCAACGACTTTGTGAGCAAGTCTGCACCCGACGGCTTGAACATGGTGCTGTTAACGGGTGGCCACCCCGCTTCCGTGGCCATCTTGAACAAACTGCCCTACGACCCCGTCAAAGATTTTGGCATGGTGAGCACCATTGTCACTTATCCCATGGTGGTCTCCGTCGCCAAAGACTCGCCCATCAAGACCTTTGGCGAGCTCATTGCCAAGACCAAGCTCAATCCCGGTCAAACCTCTTTTTCCTCGATCGGCTCGGGCAGTTTGCACCATTTGCTGGGCGAGTGGATCAATATTGAAGCCGGTGTTGACATGCTACACGTCCCCTTCAAAGGCGCTCCCCAAGCCTTCAACGAAATCATGGGGGGTAGAGTCGACACCATGATCGAGACCGCCACCTTCTCGTTTGGACAAATCAAGGGTGGAAAACTGCGCGGCTTGGCCGTGTCCTCAAAAAATCGCTCTCCTTTGATGCCTGAAATACCCACTGTATCTGAGACTCTCCCAGGCATTGAATTCAGTTCTTGGTTGGGTGTCGTGGTTGCGCCTGGCACGCCGCGGCCCATTGTGGATAAACTCAACCATGAATTTCGCTTGATGCTGGAGAGTCCAGATTTCAAACAAAAATTTGCTGACTTTGGCGGCACTCCGATTGCCTCCAGCCCCGAAGAGATGAAAACGCGCATAGAGCAAGAAATCACCCGTTGGCGTCATGTCGTGGAACTCAAACACATTGAGCGCCAATGAACAGAGCCTGAGCGCTTTAAAATGAGACCGGTGGCCCGAAGCCTGGACGCTTACGCTTGAGTCTATTGATGAAGAGCGGCAACAAGGCACAGGAGCGCCAACTGGTTTTCAACACTTTATTTGATTTCAGGAAAAACCATGAACCGACCACCGAATGCACAACTCACCCACTTTGGCTTCTTTTGCCAAAATCTCGATCTGATGGTTGAGTTTTACACCAAGACCTTTGGGCTCGTGCTCACCGATCGGGGTGACTACTACTTGGGCGGTGAAATTGCTTTTCTCAGCCGCAGCCCTGAAGAACACCATCAAATTGTCTTGGCCAGCGGACGACCCAATGAATTGAACTTCAACCCCATCAATCAAATTTCATTTCGCGTTGATGATTTGGCCGCCTTGAAAATTTATCACGAAAACTTGCTTCGCGACAATGTGCCTTTGCAACGCACCATCACCCATGGCAATGCGTGGAGTATCTATTTGTTTGACCCAGAGGGCACTCGAATTGAGCTCTACACACCATCGCCTTGGTATATTGAGCAGCCCTTTGGTGTTCCCATTGATTTAAGTCAATCGCAAGCCGATATCTTGTCTCAGACTGAACAACTGATCCGTGACGACCCCACACGGGTGAGCATTCAAGAGTGGGCCCAAGGGCTCAAAGCTAAAATCTTCAATTGAACCAACCCCTATGAAAAACCTCCTCAAATCTGCGTTGTGTCTTCTTTGCTTGAGCGCAGCGAGCTCACTGGTCAACGCACAAGACTTTCCACTCAAGAGCATCAAAATCGTCGTGGGTCAAGGCGCTGGAGGCGGGATCGACACCTTGGCTCGAATCTTGTCTCAAAAAATGACCACGAACCTCGGTCAAGCCGTGGTGGTTGAGAACAAAACAGGTGCTGGTGGCATCATTGCCACGGAATATGTGGCCAAAGCACCAGCCGATGGCTATACCTTGCTCATGGGCCCCATTGGCAATATGGTGTTCACACCGATTTTGAACAAA
Source organism: uncultured Burkholderiales bacterium (assembly GCA_903887655.1). Lineage (GTDB taxonomy): Bacteria > Pseudomonadota > Gammaproteobacteria > Burkholderiales > Burkholderiaceae_C > Limnohabitans. The sequence goes on along the minus strand of CAISQQ010000393.1, from coordinate 2,782 downwards.
CAACTTCGTTACTCGACCACCAAAGATTTTGCACCGATCTCTTTGGTGGCCTCATTTCCACTGATTGCCGTCGTGACACCGAGCTCCAACATCAAAAGCATGGCTGAATTGGTCGCCTTCATGAAGGCCAATCCCAACAAAGCCAATTATGGGGGATCAGGCCCCGCTTTTCAGTTTGCCAGCGAGTTGCTGCGCATCAAAACCGGTACTCCCGGGGAATTCATTCAATACAAAAGCACATCAGAGACCATCACCGCGTTGATATCGGGGGACTTGCTCACCTCCATGGTCGACACGGGTCCCTCCATCGCCTCGATCAATTCGGGCACCATCCGTGCCCTTGCCGTCTCTTCTCCGAGCAGAATCCCAGCCCTGCCCAATGTGCCCACGATGGCAGAGCTGGGTCTGCCTGAGGTGGAATTTCGGTTTTGGGCGGCGCTCTTCGCCCCGGCTGGCACCCCGCCCCAAGTGCTGAAGACACTGGAAGCCGAGGTCAACCGCATCCTCAAAATGCCAGAGGTGATCAGCCTGATGGCCAACAATCAAGTGACAGCCACTCCGAGCACCGCTGAGGAGTTGGGCAAATTGGTGGCGAGTGATTTACAGCGCTGGGGGCAAGTGGCAGAAAAGTCCAAGATCAACGGCGCACAACCCTAATCCCTCTATTGGACTTGATGCGGCCACCCACATAGACGCCACTCGTCGCATTCGAAATGAGATAAAACTCGACGTAAAGGATTGAAATCAAAACATAAGCGCTGTTTTTAGGGCAATCAATTGGATTGGTGTGTTTTTAAAATTCTTCTATCCAACGCCATTGTCTTGACTCCAACATGAGGAGAGCAGCATGCCACCCGCACTAGAACTTGAGCGACAAACCACCCTGGCGACCTACAGCGCTCGAGTGAGCGATCTGCACGATTTGATGTTCAACGCACTGGAGGCCATCATTGAACTTGATCAACTCTTGAACCAATTTCAACCCATTTATTCAGGGCGCTTAAGGGTGATGTGGTTTTCATTCAAAGCCTCTGCGAAACATTACCCCTATGAGCGAGAGCCGCTGATGGTTCAGTGGAATTACAGTTACCACGCATCGCGCTGGCGAGCAAAGCGTGTGCCACTGAGCGGATTGCTGCGATTTCAAAACACCACCGATGCTTTTGCGCACCATGCAGCATCTACCCGCTTGGTTTTGGAAAATCTGAGGTCTCTTATTTTGCTCTACCACCGAGCCAGGCGATTGCTCACACCCTTGCAGTCGATCCCGGGAGATTGGCAAAACAAAGGCATGAGCCTGATCGAGCAGACTCAGGCACAAACGAGAAAATTTGTACTCGAACTCGACCGTCAGACCATGAGCTCCGCACCTCTTTAAGACCAACATCCATGCTCAAAAGCGCGTTGGTGGTGGCGAGCTTTTGGTGGCTGGTGGTGAGCCTTTGGGGTTACTGGTCACTCCGACCCCATCACACACCCAGCGACTGGGTCTTGAACGCTCTCATCCAAAACACTGAATCGGCCACTCTGCAACATTGGGCAGTTTTATGCGCCATTGGCTTCTTGGGTTGGGCTGTCACCCTGTTGCTCGCTTTGCGACAACGCCAAGACCTTTTCATGAGCTTGTTGCCGCACGAAAAAAATGGCTTGTGGTCGAGTCTTGGTCCATCCTCTCAATTCCTTCTGGGAGAGAAATGTTTCACCATCAATCGCCGTCACCGACAGGCATTGACCGAGGTCAAAGCAGACGCAGCAGCAGGCTTGGACATCATGGCATGGATCAATGGCATCCAAAAAAACCACCCATTGCATGCCAAAGCACTTTTAGAGTGCCTCCAAATCCTCAATCAACACCCTCATTTCCCCGCCGATGAAGACAACCCCAAATCCACCTTGCTCATGCACTCCATTCAAGTCGCTTTATGCGCAAAGGAGCTTGCATTGGGCTTTGATTACCAGGGTATTGAGGACCGCCATTTCAAAGTCCCACCTCGGGACCTCGAGTACCAATTCTCCCCTCTCGACCCCATGGTCGCCTTGGTGACGTTGTGCCACGACATGGGCAAACTCAAAACGCTGACCTGCGATGCCAAGCACCGCGTGATAGCAGTCAAGGGTCAGCATGGAGTCGCTGGGGCAAGAGCCTTGGCCAAGCTCGATTGCATTCAACTGCTTCCCATTCAGGATCAACGCACGCTTTATTTTGCCCTGTCATTTTTTGCGAGCCCAGCGCTTTGCACATTGAATGCTCAGGCTCAAATTCATGACGACCGCAGCGCCGCACTGATGATGCTGCTCATTGAAGCGCATAAAAAAGTCGACCTCATGGCGTGCACTTGACACCAAGCCAAGACTGATCAAGCAAAAAATCCGTTAGACAATGGATCCCGCAAAAGATTCAACCACAATATCTTCACCCCAAAGCTGGGACATGACCGTTTGGGCTTGGCCAATGCTGCCCGTCGTGAACAAGCGGGTTTGGCCCCTGGAGTGAGTGCGCCTGACTTTCACATGGGGATCAGTTGTTATTGGAGCTTCTTGACCTTCAAACGATTGGGGTAGCAGTGTCAGTGACTGAGCACTCAAGCGTCGGGCCAATTCTCTGGCCACGGCGTCGCACGGATCGATCAACTCCACACTGATGCCTGCCACAGCTTGAATCGTGTCTTTCAAAAATGAGTAATGCGTACACCCCAAGACCAGGGTGTCTGCCCCTTGCTCGATCAAAGGCCCAATGTAGCGAGCCAGCAGTGCACGGGCTTCATCACTTTGATGCAAACCT
>CAISQQ010000392.1 GCA_903887655.1 uncultured Burkholderiales bacterium | reverse complement strand
GTCTGGGCGACGCGGCCAAATTTCGCGCAAGTAGCCCAGTCAAAAAGCGCTGTTCAGACTTCTCTCATGCGCCTCAGCGCTGAGGATGGTGTCATAGGCTTTGAGCAAGGGGTCGCCTTGCGTCTCCGCGAGCAAAATGCCATCGGTCATGAGTTTGATCGATGCCTGGGGGCCGAGCTGATCGTTAAAGCGCACCTTGTAGCCCACCACCTCCCCTGGCGGGGTGTCGAGCTCTTGCGCGATGCGCTTGGCCACCGAGGTCGCCGCAATGCGCCGCGGCTGGGTGTGTCCGATGAGTTGGCCTTTTTCTCCAGCCGCGGCATTCATGCGACCACGACCCAAACTCAAGGCCATCTTGGGCAGTTGTGTGGTTTTTCCGGAACCGGTCTCCCCACTCACAATGACCACAGGGTGGTCTTGGATGGCGCGCATGATCTCCTCTTTACGAAGAGAGACGGGCAAGGACGGGGGATAATCGAGTTTGAAGGGCAAAATGAACCACGAAGAAAGCGACAATCGCGTCAAAACAAGTGGACAGGCGTCCACAATTCGTTATTATCTCATTGGCCGCTTTCTCCTATGAAGCCCACCCTCTTTTGCCCCTGTCATTGAAAGTCCAAGCAGCAGCACGCCTCGTGAGAAGTCCTGCGTTTTTTTCTACCCCCCACCCAGAACACATCACCCACCATGTCCGCGGTCTTTAACTTCACCTTTGTGCCCTGGTTTCGCTCCGTGGCGCCTTATATTCACATGCACCGCGGCAAAACCTTTGTGGTCGCGGTGGCGGGAGAAGCCATTCACGCGGGCAAACTCCAAAGCATCGTGCAAGACCTGGCCCTCATCCACAGCATGGGGGTGAACATCGTGCTCGTGCATGGATTTCGACCCCAGGTCAATGAGCAATTGCTGGCCAAGGGCCACCAGCCGCTGTATGCCCGGGGCGTTCGCATCACCGATGAGGTGGCCCTGGACTGTGCGCAAGAAGCGGCGGGCCAGCTGCGCTATGAAATTGAAGCGGCCTTTAGCCAAGGACTGCCCAACACCCCCATGGCGGGTGCCACCGTGCGGGTGATTTCTGGCAACTTCATCACCGCCAGGCCCATCGGTATTGTGGACGGTGTGGACTACAAGTCTTCGGGGCTCGTGCGCAAAGTTGACATCGAGGGCATCGAGCAGACCCTCAAAGCCGGCTCCTTGGTGCTCTTGTCGCCTTTTGGGTTTTCACCCACGGGGGAAGCCTTCAATTTGGCCATGGAAGAGGTGGCGACATCGGTGGCCATTGCACTGCAAGCGGACAAGTTGATCTTCCTCACCGAAATCCCGGGCCTGAGGGTGCGCCCCTTGGAGTCCGACGCCGCGCTGGCTGGCACTGCTGGCCATGTTGACGATGCTCACGATGAGCTCGAGGACAACCCCATCGACACCGAGTTGCCCTTGGCCGATGCAGAAAAACTGCTCCTCCAACTCCCGCCCCCCAACAACCCCGAGGATTTGGCCTTTTACTTGCAGCACTGTGTGAAGGCGTGCAAAGCCGGTGTGGAGAGAAGTCACATCCTGCCTTTCAAGGTCGATGGCGCCCTCCTGCTTGAGGTCTACATGCATGACGGCATTGGCACCATGATCGTGGACGAGAAGCTCGAAAGCATCCGAGAAGCCAACCATGAGGATGTGGGAGGGATTTTGCAGCTGATCGAACCGTTCGAAAACGATGGCACCTTGGTCAAGCGCTCTCGCACCGAGATCGAGCGCGACATTGGCCAGTACACGGTGATCGAGCACGATGGGGTGATCTTTGCCTGTGCAGCACTCTACCCCTTCGCCGACCACAAAACCGCAGAGCTCGCCGCACTGACCGTGGCACCTGCCGCCCAGGGCCAAGGCGACGGCGAGAAGGTGCTCAAACGCGTTGAGCACCGCGCGAGATCCATGGGACTCACCAGCCTTTTTGTGCTCACCACCCGCACCATGCACTGGTTCATCAAGCGCGGCTTTGTCCCGGTTGAGCCCGATTGGCTACCGCCCGCTCGGCAAAAGAAATACAACACCGAGCGCGGCAGCCGGGTGCTGGTGAAAAAACTGGTCTAAGCCGTTGCCAAGAGGCGCTCACCCAAGGGCATCAAGCTTGAGTCGGCGTGCTGCTGACACCCGACTTGAGCCACCACAGGGATGCGGCGATCACGCCCACCAAGACCAAACTGCCCAAGTTGAGTAAACTCCAGCCGGCGGTGGTCACCAAGGCGCCAGAGCTGAGCGACGTGAGGGCCATGGTGGCAAAGACCCAGAAATTGATCGAGGCCTGGGCTTTGTTTTTTTCCTGAGCGCTAAAGAGTGAAATCGCCATGGTGGTGGCGGCGGTGAAGAGAAAATTCCAACC
>CAISQQ010000391.1 GCA_903887655.1 uncultured Burkholderiales bacterium | reverse complement strand
CGCTGAAAACCTTCGGGCAGGGTGACGCGAACCGTGCTCTCAATCACACGAGGACCGGCAAAGCCGATGAGCGCTTTGGGCTCGGCGATGACCAAATCACCAATGAATGCAAAGCCTGCGGAGACGCCTCCCATGGTGGGGTCCGTGAGCACGCTGATGTAGGGCAAGCCCTTTTTGGCCAATTTGGTCAAGGCGGCATTGGTTTTGGCCATTTGCATGAGAGAGAGCAACCCCTCTTGCATGCGTGCGCCTCCCGTGGCGGTGAAGCACAGAAAAGGCACCTTTTGTTCGATGGCCGCGTTCACGCCGCGCACAAACCGCTCGCCCACGACCGAGCCCATGCTCCCGCCCATGAAGTCAAACTCAAAGCACGCAGCGACGACATTGATTTGATGAACGCTGCCGCCCATCACCACCAAGGCGTCGGTTTCCCCCGTTTGCTCAATCGCTTGCTTTAAGCGCTCTGGGTATTTTCTGGAGTCCTTGAACTTCAAGGCGTCAACGGGAATGACCTCTTGGCCAAGCTCGTAGCGCCCCTCGGGATCCAAGAACGCATCAAGGCGCATGCGAGCAGAGATTCTGTGGTGGTGCGAACAGGTGGGGCAAACGTTTTGGTTTTGTTCCAAATCGTTGTTGTACAAGACCGTCTCGCAGCTGGGGCATTTCACCCACAAGCCTTCGGGCACACTCCTGCGATCGGCTGGATCGGTGGGTTGAATTTTGGGGGGTAGTAACTTTTCAAGCCAACTCATGGGTTGCTCCTTTGGGTGGCGCTTAAACGCCAAGGGGTTGGGTGCGAATGGATTTTAATGCCCATCCAAAGCGTTGCGAATATCGCGCATGAAGGTCGACAATCTTTCAAGTCTTTGCGCGTCGGTGCCTTCTTGCAAGAGCTCAATCAGTTTGGTGCCAATCACCACCGCATCGGCCACCTTGGACAAGGCTTTGGCAGAGTCTTTGTCGCGAATGCCAAAGCCCACGCCCACGGGGATGTGCACGTGCTCTCTGATGAGGGGCAGCATGCGCTCAACCGCTTGCGTATCCAAATGTCCCGCCCCCGTGATGCCTTTGAGAGAGACGTAGTAGACATAGCCGCTCGCCACCTTGGCCACGAGCTCCATGCGTGCGCTCGTGCTGGTGGGGGCCAGCAAAAAGATCAAGTCCATGTTCTTTTCACGCAAGCGCCTGGCAAATTCAGCGCATTCCTCTGGCGGATAATCCACCACCAATACGCCGTCCACACCCGCCTCGTGGGCGTGATCGATAAAGGACCACGCGCCATGGTGATGGTCATAGCTCTCAATCGGGTTGGCGTACCCCATCAAGACCACAGGGGTCGAGGCATCCGTTTGCCTAAAGGCTTTGACCGTGGCCAAGACTTGCACCAAGTCCACGCCAAAACGCAGTGCACACTCGCCCGCTTTTTGGATCACCGGCCCGTCGGCCATGGGGTCGCTAAAGGGGATGCCAAGCTCAATCACGTTGGCACCGGCAGACACCAAGGTGTGCATCAATTGCACCGTGATTTGGGGGCTTGGGAAGCCGCACATGATGTACGGGATCAGGGCCGTTTGTTGATGGGCCTGAAGGGCTTTGAAGGTGGTCTGTATTCTGTTCATGGCACGATGTGGATGGCGTGGGTGGTGCCGCCTTTGACCTCTTGGCCTCGACAGCTTGGGCGGCAGTAAAAGTCAGCGTGGCTCAAATCGGCAACGGTGCCGATGTCTTTGTCACCTCGTCCAGAGAGATTGACCAAAATGGATTGGTCCTTGTTCATGGTCTTGGCCAACTTCATGGCATAGGCCACGGCATGACTGGACTCTAAAGCGGGAATGATGCCCTCTGTGCGGCACAGATAGTGAAAGGCCTCGAGGGCCTCGGTGTCCGTGATGCCCACATACTCGGCGCGTCCTGTGTCTTTGAGAAAGGCATGCTCTGGGCCCACGCCCGGGTAGTCCAGTCCAGCCGATATGCTGTGGGTCTCAGTGATTTGCCCTTGCGCATTTTGAAGCACATAGGTTCTGTTGCCATGCAAAACGCCCGGCACACCCAATTGCAAAGAGGCAGAGTGTTTGCCACTCTCTAAGCCCTCGCCGGCAGCCTCAACGCCAATCAGGCGGGTGTTTTGAAAGTCAATGTAGGGGTAAAAAATACCCATCGCGTTGCTGCCCCCGCCCACGCAGGCGACCACCGCGTCGGGCTGTTGGCCTTGGTGCATCATGGGCATTTGCTCAATGCACTCACTGCCAATCACGCTTTGAAAATCCCTCACCATCATGGGGTAGGGGTGGGGGCCTGCCACCGTACCAATGATGTAGAAGGTGTTCTCGACATTGGTGACCCAATCTCGCAGGGCTTCGTTCAACGCGTCTTT
>CAISQQ010000390.1 GCA_903887655.1 uncultured Burkholderiales bacterium | reverse complement strand
CGGTGGACTGGTCGCCCTACTTGGATAAAAAGTGGACCGATGCGGGCGATACCGCCATTCCGATGACGGAGTGGAAGCGCTTGGCAGACAAGATCACGACCATTCCCGGCACGGTGGCGCCTCACCAGCTGGTCAAGAAGGTCTATGACGACCGTGCCGCCATGGGCCGTGGCGACATTCCGGTGGACTGGGGCATGGGCGAGCACATGGCGCTGGCCTCCTTGGTGGCCAATGGTTTTCCTGTGCGCTTGTCAGGCGAAGACTGCGGACGCGGCACCTTCACCCATCGCCATGCGGTGATTCATGACCAGAACCGGGAAAAATGGGACACGGGTACTTATGTGCCACTGCAAAATGTCTCCGATACCCAAGCCCCTTTTGTTGTGATCGATTCGATTTTGTCGGAAGAAGCGGTGCTCGGTTTTGAGTATGGTTACGCCTCCAACGACCCGAGCACCTTGGTGATTTGGGAGGCACAGTTTGGTGACTTCGCCAACGGCGCTCAAGTGGTGATTGACCAATTCATCGCCTCTGGCGAGGTCAAGTGGGGGCGTGTCAACGGCATCACCTTGATGCTGCCCCACGGCTACGAGGGACAAGGCCCAGAGCACAGTTCAGCGCGCATTGAGCGCTTTATGCAGCTCGCTGCTGATACCAATATGCAGATCGTGCAGCCCACCACGGCGAGCCAAATTTTTCACGTGCTTCGCCGACAAATGGTGCGCAATTTGCGCAAGCCTTTGATCATCTTCACGCCAAAATCCTTGCTCAGAAACAAGGATGCAACCTCTCCCTTGTCTGAATTCACCAAGGGCAGTTTCCAGACGGTGATTCCGGAAAACCACGAGCTCGATGTCAACCGCGTCAAGCGCTTGGTGGTGTGCTCGGGCAAGGTCTACTATGACTTGGTGAAAAAGCGCGAGGAAAAGAAACTGGATGATGTGGCGATTGTCCGTGTCGAGCAGCTCTACCCCTTCCCCCACAAAGCTTTTGCCCAAGAGCTCAAGAAATACCCCCATTTGAGTGAGATTGTTTGGACCCAAGATGAACCCCAAAACCAAGGGGCTTGGTTCTTCTTGCAGCACTATATCCACGAAAACATGCTCGAGGGGCAAAAGCTCGCTTACTCCGGTCGCGCCGCCTCGGCCTCACCCGCTGCGGGCTACTCACACTTGCACCAAGAGCAACAAAAGGCCTTGGTCGAAGGCGCCTTTGGAAAACTCAAGGGCTACGTGCTCGCCAAATAATCCAACGCGCGACTCCGCTCGAGTCGCCCCCATCCCCTATTGAAGAGAGTCCATCATGTCTATTGTTGAAGTCAAAGTTCCTCAGTTGTCCGAATCTGTCGCTGAAGCCACACTGCTCACCTGGAAAAAAGCCATAGGCCAAGCTGTGGCGGTGGATGAAATTTTGGTGGAAGTCGAAACCGACAAGGTGGTCCTCGAAGTGCCCGCACCCTCAGCGGGTGTGCTCACCGAGCTCTTGGTGGCGGATGGGGCCACAGTGCTTGCCGAGCAACTCATTGCACGCATTGACACCTTGGCCGTGGCAAAGGCAGGAGCGGCAAGCCCTGCCGCTGCAGCGCCCAGCCAAGCCAGTGCAGCGCCCTCAGCGCTCTCAGCCCCGGCATCCAGCTCCCAAACCAAGGCCGGCGTGGCGATGCCGGCCGCGCAAAAAATTCTCTCTGAAGCGGCCATGAGTCCTGCAGGCTTGGTGGGCAGCGGTAAAGATGCCCGTGTGACCAAGGCCGATGCCTTGAAAGCGGTGGCGGACTCGAGAGTGAGCTCTGCGCCTGCCACCTCGCTGGGTCAAGCCGCGCCAGTGGCCTTCTTGCCGCAAGTAAATCTGCCCGGCCTGAACTTGGGGGAGCGGCCTGAGCAACGCGTGCCCATGAGCCGCTTGCGCGCGCGGGTGGCTGAGCGTTTGCTCCAATCCCAGTCGACGAATGCGATTTTGACCACATTCAATGAGGTCAATATGGCGCCGGTGATGGAGATGAGAAAACGCTTCCAAGAGAAGTTTGAAAAGGAGCACGGTGTCAAGCTCGGTTTCATGAGCTTTTTTGTCAAAGCCGCGGTGCATGCGCTCAAGAAATACCCGGTCTTGAATGCCTCCGTTGACGGCACCGATGTGGTTTACCACGGCTACTTTGACATTGGCATCGCTGTGGGTTCACCGCGCGGCTTGGTCGTGCCGATTTTGCGCAATGCCGATCAGATGAGCTTTGCCGATGTGGAGAAGAAAATTGCCGAGTACGGCACCAAGGCCAAGGACGGCAAGTTGGGGATTGAGGAGATGACCGGGGGGACTTTTTCGATCTCCAATGGCGGTGTGTTTGGCTCCATGCTCTCCACACCCATCATCAACCCGCCCCAGTCGGCCATTTTGGGGGTGCACGCCACCAAGGACCGCGCTGTGGTGGAAAACGGCCAAGTCGTGGTGCGTCCCATGAACTACTTTGCCATGAGCTACGACCACCGCATCATTGACGGCAGAGAGGCCGTTCTTGGGCTGGTGGCGATGAAAGAAGCCCTCGAAGACCCAGCCCGTTTGCTCTTTGATATTTAAGAAGCCATCCACCATGAACCCAACATTTGACGTGATCGTGATCGGTGCCGGACCTGGGGGCTATATCGCTGCCATTCGTTGCGCGCAACTCGGCTTGAAGACCGCCTGTATCGATGCCTGGAGCAACGAGCAAGGCGCACCCGCTCCCGGTGGGACTTGTACCAATGTGGGATGCATTCCTTCCAAAGCACTCCTGCAGTCGTCTGAACACTTTGAGAGCGCCTCGCACCACTTGGGTGAGCATGGTGTCGACGTCAAAGGGGTGAGTTTGAATTTGGCCAAGATGCTGTCGCGCAAAAACGAGGTGGTCTCACAAAACAATCAAGGCATTTTGTACCTCTTCAAAAAGAACAAGGTGACTTTTTTCCATGGCACAGGCGCTTTTGAGGCCAGCACCGAGGGGCTCTACAACGTGGTCGTGACCCCCAAGGGTGATCTCGCTCAAGCCCAAACTTTGAGTGCCCGACACGTCATTGTGGCGACTGGCTCCAAGGCACGCGAGTTGGATTTGGCCCCTTTTGATGAGGAGCGAATTCTCTCCAACGATGGGGCGCTTCGAATGACGGAGGTGCCCAAAAAACTCACCTTGATCGGCTCGGGTGTCATTGGTTTAGAGATGGGGTCGGTGTGGCGGCGTTTGGGTGCAGAGGTCACGGTTTTAGAGGGTCTGCCTGAGTTCTTGGGAGCCGTCGATGAGCAAGTGGCCAAAGAAGCGTTCAAGCTCTTGACCCAACAGGGCTTGAAGATTGAGCTCGGTGTCAAGGTCCAGTCGGTCAGTCAAAGTGCCAAAGGCGTGAAGGTGGTCTACACCAACGCCCAGGGCGAGGACGTGAGCTTGGTGTCCTCTCAATTGATTGTCTCCATCGGTCGTGTTCCCAATACCCAAGGTCTTGGGGCTGAGAGAGTGGGCTTGGCCTTGGATGAGCGCGGGGCCATTGTTGTTGATGAGTTGTGCCGCACCTCACTGCCCCAAGTCTGGGCGGTGGGCGACGTGGTGCGCGGGCCTATGCTTGCGCACAAGGCCGAGGAGGAGGGCGTTGCCGTGGCCGAGCGAATTGCTGGACAACACGGCCATGTCAACTTCAAGACCATTCCTTGGGTGATCTACACCAGCCCCGAAATCGCCTGGGTGGGCCAGACTGAGCAACAGCTCAAGGCCGCCTCGACGCCTTATCGCTCGGGGGTCTTTCCCTTCATGGCCAATGGTCGTGCGCGCGCCTTGGGCGACACACGTGGTTTTGTCAAAGTGCTGGCTCACCGCGACAGCGATGAGGTCTTGGGGGTGCACATCATTGGCCCCTCAGCCAGTGAGCTGATAGCCGAAGCGGTGATGGCCATGGAGTTCAAAGCCTCGAGTGAAGACATTGCGCGAATTTGTCATGCCCACCCCTCTTTGAGCGAGGCGACCAAAGAAGCAGCCCTGGCTCTTGACAAGCGAGCCCTTAATTTTTGATCGGTCGATGAAGCTATGAGCGGTGTGTTGCAGGTGTACCAAGAGCAACTCTTGGTCAAGGGGTTTCAAAGCGATGAGGCCCAATTGATGGCAGTCACCGCCTTGGAGCGCTGCGCCCAGGAGTGGGCTCAATTTGAAGCCAAGGGGTCGTGGTTCAGTGCTCTTTTTCATAAAAAAGTGACGCCCAAGGGGGTTTACCTGTATGGGGGTGTGGGCCGGGGTAAAAGCTTTTTGATGGATTGTTTTTTTGAAAGCGTTCAAACCCCAAGAAAAACTCGGCTTCACTTTCACGAGTTCATGCGCGAAGTCCATCACGAGTTGAGGGCACTTCAAGGCACGGTCAACCCCTTGAACGAGATGGGTCGAAAAATCGCTGAGCGCTATGATTTGATTTGCTTTGATGAGTTCCATGTCTCGGACATCACCGATGCGATGATTTTGCATCGATTGCTGCAGTCCCTCTTTGATCACCAAGTGGGGTTTGTGACCACGTCAAATTTTCACCCCAACGATTTGTATCCGGATGGTTTGCACCGAGATCGATTGTTGCCGGCCATTGATTTGTTGAACGAACAATTGGAAGTGGTGCGCGTCGACGCCGGTGTGGACTACCGTCAAATGACCCTGGAGCAAGCCGAGTTGTACCTGTGCCCCAACGACGAGCAGTCCCAGCACTCCATGGCGGGGACTTTTGAGCGATTGTGCGCTCACGACCCTTTGCTCGATGAAACCCTCACCATTGAGTCGCGCGAGATCCGTGCCCTCAAGGTGTCCAAGGACGTGGTGTGGTTTGATTTTGAGACGCTGTGCGCTGGCCCGCGTTCGCAACACGATTACTTGGAAATCGCCGAGCGGTTTCAAACGGTCTTCCTGATCGATGTGCCGCAAATGGACGAGAGAATGGCCAGTCAGGCCCGACGTTTCACCTGGCTCATTGATGTGCTTTATGACCGCCGGGTCAAGTTGGTGATGAGCGCGCAGGTGAGCCCTGAGGCGCTGTACCTCAAAGGCCCATTGGTGCACGAGTTTGCGAGAACCATCTCGCGCTTGACAGAGATGCACTCGCAAGAGTTTTTGGCGCTCGACAAGAGAGACGTCGACACGGCCCTGGTCTGAATGGGCAGGGATCCGTGTGCTGATGCACTGGTGTAGGGGTGTGTCTACAATGCTCAGGATGGGGCTATGGCGTCAATGCTTGGCACCCCTGAACCTTCACCTGAGAATTGCATGAACCGTCCGATTGATCTTGAGTTTGAGCAGAGCAATGCCTGTCAACGGTGGGTGCGTGATTTTTGCGCTTCTCGCTCAAGCCCAGGACTTGGGTCAGGACTTGGGTCAATACTTGGCCTAGGAATTGGTCTAGGCGTTGGCTTTGGTTGGGCACTCCTGAGCATGAGCCTGCTGACCCCTGCCCAAGCGCAAGAGCGCCCCCCCGAATCGATTCCAATGTCTTCACCCGCCCTCAGTTCGGCGCAAGACCTTGCTTCTGAAAAGAGTCAGAGCGAGCTCTTTCTGAAACAAATTGAGCAGCGAAAAAATGTGCTCAAAGCCCAGATGGAGGCGGTGGAACTTGACACGCGCCAACACATGGCGCAGTGCGCTCACCGCTTTGCTGTGACGGACTGTCAGCTCGATGCCCAAGCTCGTCGCATTGAGCGCCTAAAGCCTCTCAAGGACGAATTGCTCCCCTTGGAAGATCAAGAGCGAGCCATCAAGGCGCAAGACGCTCGCGACGCCTTGGCCAACAAGCACAGCGAGGAGGCGTTGGCGCGCGAGAGCGCGCGCATCCTTCAGGCCCAAGCCGCTCATGATCAACGCCTGGCTCAGCATCAACAAGAGGTGCTGGATCATCTGCGCCAAGCAGACAAAGCTCCCAAGTCCCTGGAGCCCCCCAGCAGCCAGTCCCCCACCCCTGAGGCGCAACTCGAGGCCTCTCGCGCCTATGATCAAAAGCTCGCCAAGGCGCGTGAGCATCAAGCCCAGGTTCAAAAACACTTGCGTGAAAAAACCACCCGCCCCAAACCCTTGCCCGCCTACAAAGAGCCGCGCACTGCCGAGACAGCGCACTCGCAAGCAGGGGCAGGTGGCCCTGCACTGTCGTCATCATCGAGTCGGGATGCCCCGCCATGACAGACTTGTCCCAAGCTGTTGAGCGCATCTTTACCCCTGACGGGCCACTCGCCCAAGTGGATTCCCACTTTCGCGTGCGTGAAGGGCAGACTCAAATGGCGTTGGCGGTGGCCCAAACCGTCGCCCACGGCGGGGCCTTGGTGGTCGAGGCAGGAACCGGTGTGGGCAAGACCTTTGCCTACTTGGTGCCGGCTCTTTTGAGTGGTGAGCGGGTGGTGATTTCAACCGCCACCAAAACCCTTCAAGACCAACTCTTTGGCCGAGACTTGCCCGCGGTGATCCGCGCCTTGAAGCTGCCCGCTCGCATGGCGCTACTTAAAGGGCGGGCGAACTATTTGTGCTTGTACCGCATGGCGCTCTCGCGCCAAGAGGGCTTGTTTCCGGATCGCTTTGTGGTGACGCTGTTGGCCAAGGTGGAGAAGTGGTCACAGCAGACTCTCACGGGCGACTTGGGTGAGTTGGTGGGCCTGGATGAAAAGAGCGCACTGCTGCCCATGATCACTTCAACTCGGGAAAACTGTTTGGGCTCGGAGTGTCCGGATTTTAAAAAGTGCTATGTCTCTCAGGCTCGCAAAGAAGCGTTGGCCAGTGATGTGGTGGTGATCAACCACCATTTGTTTTTTGCCGACATGTCCATGAAAGAAAGTGGCATGTCGGAGTTGCTGCCCAATGCGCGGGTGGTGATTTTTGATGAAGCCCATCAGTTGAACGAAATCGGGGTGAATTTTTTGGGTGTCCAAATGGGGACCTCGCAGCTGTTGGATTTGGCCAAGGACGTGTTGGCCACCGGTGAAAACACCGCTCGCGGCATGGGAGAGTGGAGAGAGATGGCCTCCAAGCTCGAGCTCGCTGCCAAGGACTGGCGAGGGCTCTTCGCCAAGACCGAGCGTTTGTCCAAATTGGCCTGGACGCAACTCGCGCCCGACGGGGTCAATGAGCAGTTGTGGGTCGATGTGCTCAATGGCACGTTGGCGTTGCTCGAAGAGATGGCCGATGCGATTGAACCCCTCACCGCTCTCGCTCCTGAGTGGTTGAGGCTGCAAGAGCGCTTGGTGGAGTTGCAAGGCATCTTGGTGGTGTTTCAAAAGCCGTTGGGCAGTGGTTATGTGCGTTGGCTCGATGTCGGGGCTGGCGTGCGTTTGGTGCAGGCCCCACTGGATATCGCCGAGCTGTTGGGCCCTCGCATCATGGGCCCAGCCCCCAAAGAGGGGGCGAGCCCACAGGCGGGCGAAGTGTCTCTTGGGCAGGATGCGTTCACGCAGGAAATACAGGAAAAGCAGGAAACTGAGGAAACCCAAGACGACAACTCTGAGCACAGCCCGAGCCAGGCGAGTCCACGCAGTTGGATCTTCACCTCGGCGACTTTGGGGCATGAGCCCAAACTGAGTTGGTTCACCGAGCCGTGTGGCCTGACCCAAGCGCGCGTGCTGCAAGTTCAAAGTCCTTTCAACTATGCCAAGCAAGCGGTGTTGTTTGTCCCCAAAGACATCGTCTTGCCCAGCGACCCCAAACACTCGGAGATGGTGAGCGACTTGTCGGCCAAGGTGGTGCTGGCTTTGCAAGGTCGCACCCTGGTGCTCACCACCACGCTCAGGGCATTGAAGGAGATCAGTGAAAGGCTCAAATCGCTCTTGCTTGAGCACCCGCACATCGAGGTCTTAACCCAAGGCGAGGGCAGTAAGCATGAGCTCATGCAGCGCTTCAGAAGCGCCGAGGAGGTGGGCGCCAAGAGATCTTTTGTCTTGGTGGCGACGGCCACCTTTTGGGAGGGTTTTGACGTGCCTGGGGATGCACTGCAGGCGGTGGTGATTGACAAGCTGCCTTTCCCACCTCCCAACGACCCGATGGTGGTGGCCAGGAGCAAAAAACTCGAAGAGTTGGGCTTGAGTCCGTTTAACCACTATTTCTTGGCCGAGGCTGGCGTTGCGCTCAAGCAAGGCGCCGGCCGGCTGATTCGGCGCGAGAGTGACAAAGGCGTGCTGGTGGTGTGCGACAAAAGACTGGTGGAGACGGGCTATGGCAAGCGCTTGATCCAAGCCCTGCCGCCCATGGCCCGGGTGTCTCAGGAGGCCACGCTCTTGGAGGGCCTCAAACGGCTCACCACAGGCGCCACCAAGCCCGCGATTTGTTGAACTGCAGCAAATCCTTGTCCCATTGATCGGGAAAGGACTTGGCCAAGACGCGTTGGGTGTCTTCTTGGAGTTGGGTCAGACCCAGTTGTCCATACGAGTCGCGCAAGATGATGAGCGCTTCATGAATCGCAGGCACACCTCGGTACTCTTCAATGGCCTGTTGAGCACGGTTGATGGCGGCGATGTAGGCCCCTTTTCTGAAGTAGTAGCGCGCGACATTGACCTCGGACTGGGCCAGCACATTGACGGTGTAGCGCATTCTCAAGCGAGCGTCTTCGGCGTATTTGGAGGTGGGAAAACGGTTGAGCAGCTCCTTGAAGGCGTCAAATGATTCCTTGGCCGCTTTTTGATCGCGCTCGGAGAGGTCTTGTTGGGTGATGGAGGACAAAAACCCCAAATCGTCGTTGAAGTTGACCACCCCTTTGAGATACAGGGCATAGTCAATGGCGGGGCTCACCGGGTTGATCTTGATGAAGCGGTCCAGCGTGGCCACGGCCAGCGCGGGGTCACCGTTTTTGTACTGGGCATAGGCCTTTTCCAGTTGCGCTTGTTGTGACAGCACGGTGCCGGCTGCGCGGCCTTCGAGTTTTTCAAACAGCCCAATGGCCTTGTCATAAATCTTGTTGTTGAGGTTGTCCAGCCCCTCGGCATAGATTTTGTCAGCAGACCAATCCAATGTTTCGTCATAGGTGTTGCTCGAGCAACCCCAGAGCAGTCCCAACAACAGAGAAGCAACACCCAGGGCTTTTGCAAGTGATAATGGGGATAGACGGGTCACAGGGCACCTTTCAAAATAATCATTCCACGCCTATTATCGACCATGATGGACAAGATCACGCAATTAAATGAAACCGCTGCAGAGGATTTTTCCGATCCCACGGCCAGCGGCCCCAGGGGCGAAGAAAGCGAGTGGCGAGAGGTGGTGGTGAGCGAGGACTTGCATGGCAAGCGCTTGGATGTGGCTTTGGGCGAGTTGCTCCCCGAGTTCTCCAGGAGTTATCTGCAAACCATGCTGGCAGACGGTCAAATTCACCAGTTGCCCATGGGCTTGTCCGAGGCCGCGCGCAGCCTGGGTGAGCATGGACCCGATGAAGCGGTGTTGGCCCAATGCCCAGCAGTGGGAAAAGCCTCTGCCAAGGCGCGTGCCGGAACGCGTTTTTGGGTCGAGCTCAGGCCCACCGAGCAAAGCCTCGCCTTCATCCCCGAGCCCATGGAGATTGATGTGGTGTACGAGGATGCGCACCTGCGCGTGATCCACAAGCCCGCGGGCTTGGTGGTTCACCCCGCGCCAGGTCACTGGCGAGGCACTTTGCTCAATGGCTTGCTGGCCATGGATGAGGCGGCGCGGTTTGTACCCAGAGCGGGCATTGTGCACCGCTTGGACAAGGACACGTCGGGCCTCATGGTGGTGGCCAGGTCGCGCGAATGCATGGACCGCTTGGTCGCCATGATCGCCAATAGAAGCGTCAAGCGAGAATACATGGCCGTGGTGCAAGGGGTTTGGAGCGAGGGCGCTAGGCGCGAGATCCACAACTCGATTGGTCGAGACCCCAAGAGTCGCACCAAGATGAGCGTGGTCGATCTCTCCAAGGATGCTGGCAAATGGGCGCACACGTCTTGTGTTTCTGTCCTCAGTGCTCGGGATGCTTCCTTGATTTACTGCCAACTCCACACCGGACGTACCCACCAAATTCGGGTTCATCTGGCCCATGAAGGCTATCCGATTTGGGCCGATACCCTCTATGGTGCCCGCAGCCAAAGCGGCCTGTCACGCCAAGCCTTGCATGCCTTTCGCTTGAGTTTTGAGCACCCCTTTGGTGGGCAACAACTCAGTTGGACTGCCACTTGGCCAGAGGACTTGATCGGGTGCACTGAGAGCTTGGGACTCAGTTACAATTTGAACGAAACGCGCAAGGACTTGATCCCTGATTGAAGGGGTGAGTTGAGGCTTTGCGCGCGGCGCGCTTGGTGGACCTCGTCGCCCAAGTCTGTGGGGCTCTTGATGCCTCACAATGCCCAAGGCCTCAGGGCCCCATGGTTTTAAAAAATACGGGCCACGTGGGTCCCCCGCCAGTCCCAACCCCGGGGAGCGATTTGTCGCTCGTCTTGTGGGGTGATTGGGCTTCATCGCAACGGAGTTTGAACATGAATACCTTGGACGCTCAACGGGTCCTGGAAACGGCGCTCATTTGCGCTGTGCAACCCTTGTCAATGAAAGACATGCGCACGCTCTTTGGCGACGAGCTGGCCATCGACACCATCAAGGTCTTGCTTGAGAACTTGCAGTTGGAGTGGACTCATAAGGGCGTTGAGTTGGTGCAGGTCTCGCAAGGCTGGCGCTTTCAAAGTCGCCCGAGCATGCGCCCGTATTTGGACCGTTTGCACCCTGAAAAACCACCCAAGTACAGTCGAGCCGTGCTCGAGACCTTGGCCATCATTGCGCATCGCCAGCCGGTCACGCGCGGTGAGATGGAGGACATTCGGGGCGTCACGATCAACTCCTTGGTCATCAAACAGTTGGAAGACCGTGGCTGGGTCGAGGTGATCGGTCACAAAGAAACCGTGGGTCGACCCGCGCTTTTTGCCACCACCAAGCACTTTTTGGACGACCTCGGTCTCACCAGTGTGGAGCAGCTCACGACCCAAAACTTGGACGACATGGCGCAAACGGCTTTGGATCATTTTGATGGCCTGGACGAGTTGGCGGGCTTGGAAACACCTGGGATCTTGAAGGAGGCTGAGGACATCGAGTCGGGGTCAAATCCAGACCATGAGCCCTCGCATCCAGAGCTCACCGGGGTGACACACGAGTCGCTTGCACACGGTCATGAGGAGGGGGCGAGATCGCTCAGTGCGCTTGATGGCGAGTCCAACGGTCGCCTCGCTGTCGACACCTCCACGTCACTGTCGGTGGAGCCTGCGCCCCCGCCACCCCATTCTCAGCCAGAGTGATTTCGTTGGTTCGCGTGCTCTTGTTGGGCCCTAGCAGGCACGCCTGCCAAGCCCCAAGTACCCGCCCGCGCTCGTGCCCCCATGCAAGCTCAGGTGCGCGCCCAAGTCTGCACGCGAGTCTGTACGCGAGTCTGAAGCTAGGCGCTAGCCAGCTCAGGGCTCCAGTCCTGGGCTCCAAGGCCTTTGGAGTGGCTCTCCAAGGTGGGGGCGCTGCGAGTAAAGCGCCGGTGTTTTTTTGTTCTTTTTGTTTTTTTCGTCAACTTTAAGCGAGCTCCCCATGCCCAAGACCCCCAAGATTGACGTGCACAGCAACGCTGCCCCCCCCGAGGAGAGCCTCGACGCGACGAGTCCAGTGCAGCCCGATGCCCATCCCAACCCTGGGGTCGACCCCGCCTCAGACACCATTCGTTTCATGGATGTGGTCTCTGGGGACTACGATGACCTCGATGAGCTTGCTGGTTTAGACCCCAGTGAAGGTGAGCACAGCCCTTCAAGGGAGTCCTTGGCAGCCGAGGTGAGTGAAGAGCCCGAGTTGGCCAAACGCGTCTTGGCCGCTCAGGTGGAGTCACCCAAGCTGCACAAAGTGCTCGCGCAAGAGGGTCTGGGCTCGCGTTTGGAGATGGAGCGCATGATTGAGAGTGGCCTCATCACCGTCAACGATGAGCTGGCACACGTGGGGCAACGCATCCAATACGGCGATCAAATCAAGGTCAAGGGTCGCTTGGTCAAGGTCCGCATCTTGCCCCAAACGGCACGCGTGATTGCTTACCACAAGCCCGCAGGCGAAGTCGTCACTCACGATGACCCGCAAAATCGACCGACGGTTTTTCGCAAATTGCCGCGTTTGCAAACTGGCAAATGGCAGTCGGTGGGCCGACTTGACTTGAACACCGAGGGCTTGCTGCTGCTCACCAACTCAGGTCAACTGGCCAACCAACTCATGCACCCCTCATTTGGTCTTGAGCGCGAGTATGCCGTTCGTGTCTTGGGGGCTTTGTCCAAGGATGAAAAGTCCAAACTCACCACCGGTGTGGACTTGGAGGACGGCCCCGCTCACTTTGGCACATTAGAGGACGGAGGTGGCGAGGGCTCGAATTGCTGGTACAGGGTCACCATCAGCGAGGGGCGAAACCGCGAAGTGCGCCGCATGTTCGAGGCGGTGGGTCATGCAGTGAGTCGCTTGATTCGAATTCGCTATGGCGTGATGGTGCTGCCCCGAGGTCTCAAGCGTGGTGCTTTTGTCGAGCTCGATGAGGTGCAATTGCGCCAACTGATGAACGCCGCTGGTGTTCAAGAGGGCTCCAGCGCTGAGCGATTGCGCTCGGGTTTGGCCAAGCCCGCGCGCGCGGTCAATCGCGCCAAGCCAGGACGCAAAGGGGCCGGTCCGCGTGCGGCCTACCCCAAGGCGGCCAAGGAGGCTCGCAGCCCCCGAAGCCCGTCCGCACGCATCATCAACAAACCCAAGGCGTCCTCCAACGCTGAAGGGATGAAGACCGAGGCCTTGAGCCCCAAAGCTTATGTGGGTGCTGATGCGGTCTTGAGAGTGCGTGAGGCCGCTGGCAAAGGTGCTCGCACGGCGGGTGCCTCCAGCTCAGGGCGTGCCCGAGCGGGTGCAAAAAAAACACGTCGCTAGGCTTTTTGTCGGCTTGATCGGCTAAAATAAGGGGTTTCCCCCAGTCTTTGTTGACCCTTTGCAGAGGGGTTTTGCGCCGGGGGCGCTGATTTTTAACTGTACTCATTCAAGGATTTTCCATCATGACAATTGAACGCACACTCTCCATCATCAAGCCTGACGCTGTGGCCAAGAATGTGATTGGTCAAATTTATGCTCGATTTGAGGCCGCTGGCCTCAAAGTGGTGGCCGCCCGCATGGCCCATCTCTCCCGCGGAGAAGCCGAGGCGTTTTATGCCGTTCACCGTGAGCGTCCTTTCTTCAAGGATTTGGTGGACTTCATGATTTCTGGACCGGTCATGATTCAGTGCTTGCAAGGTGAGGGCGCCATCGCCAAAAACCGTGACTTGATGGGCGCCACCGACCCCAAGAAAGCCGCTGCGGGCACGATTCGCGCTGACTTTGCCGATAGCATCGATGCCAATGCGGTGCATGGTTCGGATGCGGCCGAAACGGCTGCGGCTGAAATCGCCTTTTTCTTTGCGGGCATGAATGTTTTTGGCCACTGAGATTGACCGCAGCTGACAGCGGGGTGCCCAAAGCGGGTGCCTCTTGGTGACTCAGTTGCTTTGGAGTGTGGGCCTGCGAGCGTTCTCAGGCCCTTTTTTTTGACCGCGAGGTTTTAGGGGTTGGCCGTTGACCAATTTGTTGGGTTTTGATCGAGCAGGGTTGATCGGGTTTTGCGAAGGGCTCGGGGAGAAGGCTTTTCGTGCGACCCAACTGTTTCGCTGGATTCATCAAAAGGGGGCGAACCGATTTGAGGACATGACGGACTTGGCCAAGCCACTGCGGGAGAAGCTCGTGGCCTGTGCCACCATCACACCGCTGAAGGTCTTGGCACGTCACAACTCCAAAGATGGCACCATCAAGTGGCTCTTTGATGTGGGAGAGGGCAACGCCATTGAGACGGTGTTCATTCCCGAAGACGACCGCGCAACCCTGTGCATCTCCTCGCAAGCGGGATGTGCGGTGGGCTGCACCTTTTGCTCCACAGGCTACCAAGGCTTTAGTCGCAACTTGACAACGGCGGAGATCATCGCGCAATTGTGGTTCGTTGAGCACACTTTGCGGCAAGAACGCGCAGCGTCTTCACGGCTCAACCCCGCCAGAGGCGCTGGCGCTTTGAGCAACAACGCCCAAGAGCGCATCATCTCCAATGTGGTCATGATGGGCATGGGTGAGCCACTGCAAAACTATTCGGCCTTGGTGCCAGCCCTTCGCGCCATGCTGGACGATCATGGCTATGGTCTGTCGAGGCGGCGCGTGACGGTGTCGACCTCGGGGGTCGTGCCGATGATTGAGCGCTTGGCGCTGGATGTGCCGGTCGCCTTGGCGCTGTCGCTGCACGCGCCCACCGATGAGCTCCGAGACTCCTTGGTGCCTTTGAACCGCAAATACCCCATCCACGAATTACTCCAGACCTGTCGCGCCTATTTGGCCCACGCTCCTCGCGACTTCATCACCTTGGAGTACTGCTTGCTCGATGGTGTGAACGACAGTGAGTCGCACGCGTTGGCACTGATCGAGCTGCTCGCACCCAGGCATACGAATGCCTTTCCTTGCAAAATCAATTTGATCCCTTTCAACCCTTTCCAAGAATCGGGCATGCGGCGCTCTTCGCCAGAGCAAATCAAACGCTTTTCTCAGTTGCTGCTGGCTGGCGGTTTGGTGTGCACCGTGCGCAAGACCCGAGGCGACGATATCGATGCCGCTTGTGGTCAGTTGGCAGGTGACGTGGTGGACCGCACCCATGTGCTCACCCGCAGAAATGCCCCATCGGCCCCATCGACCCTAGCGAATCCAGCGAATCCAGCAACATCCCGGGCTTTAGAGGGTTGGAGCGCGCAGGCTGGCCCAAGCCTGTTGGATGGCGGCTGATCGTGCCAAAAGCCCAAGGGAAATTGAGGATTTACAACACGCACACCTTGTCTTACAAAGGCGTGTTTTCCCTTTTCTTTCATTGACGGAATTTTTTTCAAGAATGAGTTTTTGCGATGAACATTCAACCCACTGACAAAGCCATTGATTTTTCTGCGCCAAGCGCTCGTCACTCACTGCAAGCGCGGGTGCGTTGGGGCGCTCGCGAGGTCTTGGTCGGCGGGGACGCGCCCGTGTGCATCCAGTCCATGACCAACACCGACACGGTTGATGCGATTGGCACGGCCATTCAGGTCAAAGAGTTGGCGCAGGCGGGCTCAGAGATGGTGCGCATCACGGTCAATACGCCTGAGGCCGCCCAGGCCGTGCCCTACATCCGCGAGCAACTCGACAAAATGGGGGTGGATGTGCCCTTGATTGGGGACTTTCACTACAACGGACACCGCTTGCTCACCGACTATCCAGACTGCGCGCAAGCCCTCTCCAAGTACCGCATCAACCCCGGTAATGTGGGCAAAGGCGACAAACACGATCGTCAATTTGCCCAAATGATTGAAGCGGCCATTCGCTGGGACAAGGTGGTGCGAATTGGGGTCAATTGGGGCAGTTTGGACCAGGAATTGCTCGCTGACTTGATGGACGTGAATTCTCGCCGTGCGGTGCCCTTTGATGCTCGGCAAGTGATGTACGAGGCCTTGATTCAGTCGGCCACCCAATCGGCCGAACACGCCGTGGCATTGGGGCTGGCACCGGAGCAAATCATCTTGAGTTGCAAAGTCTCGGGCGTACAAGATCTGATCGCGGTTTACCGCCAACTCAACCTCAGAACCCGCCACGCTTTGCACTTGGGGCTGACCGAAGCGGGCATGGCCACCAAGGGAACCGTGGCCTCGAGCGTGGCCTTGTCGATTTTGCTCCAAGAAGGCATTGGAGACACCATACGGGTGTCACTCACGCCGCAGCCCGGCGAGTCCAGGAACCAAGAGGTGGTGATTGCCGCGGAAATTCTTCAGTCCTTGGGGATGCGCAAGTTTGTGCCCAGTGTCACCGCTTGCCCAGGTTGTGGGCGCACCACCAGCACCACCTTTCAAGAATTGGCCAAAGAGATTGATGATTTCTTGCGTGCCCAAATGCCGGTCTGGAAAACCCAGTACCCTGGGGTGGAGAATTTGAAGGTGGCGGTGATGGGCTGCATTGTCAACGGGCCTGGCGAGAGCAAGCACGCGGACATTGGCATCAGTTTGCCCGGCTCTGGTGAGGCGCCCGCTGCCCCCGTCTTTATCGATGGAGAAAAGGCCATGACCTTGAGGGGCGAGGGCATCGCCCAAGAGTTCCACCAAATCGTGCAAGACTACATTGAGCGAAAATACGCCTGTGCATGAGGCTCCATGTTTACGCTTGAGCGTTTCGCCTCGAGCCCTGTTCGCTGAGCCCGTCCCCATTCCATTGAAGACTTGTTATGACTGAAAAAATCACCGCCGTCAAAGGCATGAATGACATCTTGCCCCCGGACTCGCACCTGTGGGAGTGGTTGGAGGCGTGTGTGCGTGACATGATGCACAGCTATGCCTATCAAAATATTCGCACCCCCATTGTTGAGCCCAGTGCGTTGTTCATTCGTGGTTTGGGAGAAGTCACTGACATTGTTGAAAAAGAGATGTACTCTTTTGAAGACCGTTTGAATGGCGAGCAATTGACCTTGAGGCCCGAGGCGACGGCTGGGGTGGTGCGCGCTGCTGTCCAACACAATTTGCTCTACGATGGCCCCAGGCGTCTTTACTACACCGGCCCCATGTTCAGGCACGAGCGACCCCAGCGGGGGCGCTATCGCCAGTTTCACCAAATGGGTGCCGAAGCACTGGGTTTTGCTGGACCGCAGCTCGATGCCGAGCTCATCTTGATGGCCCATGGGCTTTGGAAAAGCTTGGGGCTTGAGGGCGTTGAGTTGGAGCTCAATAGCTTGGGCCAGCCCCTCGAGCGCCAGCAGCACCGGCAAGCGCTGGTGGCTTATTTTGAGGCTCACCGTGAGGCGCTTGACGAGGATTCACAAAGACGGCTGCTCACCAATCCTTTGCGGATTTTGGACACCAAAAACCCACAGATGCAGTCTTTGGTCAATGCCGCGCCGCGCTTGATCGATTTTTTAGGGGCCGACTCCATGGCCCACTTTGAAACGGTGCAATCGGTGCTCCAAGCCAATGGGGTGACGTATCGATTGAATCCTCGACTGGTTCGGGGGATGGACTACTACAACCTCACGGTTTTTGAGTTCGTGACCGACCAACTCGGCTCTCAAGGCACCATTTGTGGGGGCGGGCGCTATGACTATTTGATTGAACAGTTGGGCGGCAAGCCTGCCCCAGCCGTGGGTTGGGCTTTTGGGGTAGAGCGGGTGCTTGAGCTCATCAAAGCCCAAAATTTGGCCAATGCGTCTGCCGTGCCCGATGTCTACGCTGTCGTGCCACAAATGGCGCACATGCCGCTCGCCATGAAGACACTCACGCAGCTGCGTGCCTTGGGGCTGAAGGTGCAGATGCACAGT
>CAISQQ010000389.1 GCA_903887655.1 uncultured Burkholderiales bacterium | reverse complement strand
GTTTTGGCCGCGGGCTTGGTTTTACACACACTGCTCGGTGAGCCTGCCCGCTTTCATGAAAAAACAAGGCTTGATGTCACCCATGGACTACGCCGAGCGCGACCTGGTGGTGTTGAGCGCCCTGGGGCTCGAGCGCCAAGCCACCCCCATTGAGCTCGAGGCACCAGCACCCGCCAAGGCGCATGCCCAAGGCCTGCTCAGCCGGGCTCTGCCCGATCAGCCCCCAAGCCCCAAGCGCGCGCTTTGGGGTTTGAACATTGGCTGCGGGACACCCGATGCGCTGGGCAAGCGACCGGCTGTGTCCGATTTGGTTCAAGCCATGGTCCTGTTGGCCCGTGAGCACACCTTTGACTTGGTGCTCACGGGAGCGCCCTTTGAGCGCGAGGTCAATGAGGCCTTTATCGACGCATTTCACCAGGCCCTTGACGCGCAAGCGGGGCGCCTGAACACACCGCCGCGCCTCTTCAACGCCGCGGGCACGGGAAACCTCACGCAGTTGAGTGGTTTGATCGCGGCGTGTGGGCTTTTTATCAGCACAGACTCGGGGCCTTATCACATGGCGGTCGCGCTCAAGGTGCCAACGCTTGCGTGGTTTGTCATTGACCAACCCGCCTCTTACCACGCGGTGAGTTGGTGTGTGCGGGTGCTCAATCCGAGCCCCCAAGCGGTCTTGGCCGCCGCGAACGAGGTCTTGAGCCATCAAGAGGGCTTGAGAGCGGCGCAGCCAGAGCCTTCGCAAACGCTTTGAAGTTGTGGACAGGCCGAGGGCTAGGGTGAGTGCTAGGGTGAGTGCTAGGGTGAGGGGCGCGAGCGCCCTGGCGCACCCCAGGTGCGCGCATTCACTCGAACAGGGACTGGGCGTTTTGGATGTGGTGCCTCACCACGGGGTAGATTTGTGTGCTCCATTTGTGGCCACTGAAAACCCCGTAGTGGCCCACCCCAGCTTGCAGGTGGTGGTTTTTTTTCCAAGCGGGTAGTCCCGAGCAGAGATCATGCGCGGCCATGGTTTGGCCTTGGCCGCAGATGTCGTCTCGCTCGCCTTCGATGGTCAAGAGGAAGGGTTTTTTGATGAGCTGCGGCTGCACCGTCTCGCCTTGGTAGCGAAGTTGCCCCAAGGGCAAGGCATGGTCTTGAAAAATCTCTTTGACCGTTTCCAAGTAAAACTTGCCGGGCAAATCCATCACCGCAAAATACTCTTTGTAAAAGTCGTAAATGGGCTGAGCCTCTTGGTCTTGGCCCGAGGAGCGCAGGTGCAAGAGGCGCTCAAGGGACTTTTGGTGGCGCTCGAGATTCATGTTCAAAAACGCCCCGACTTGCACCACCCCCGGGTAGACCTCACGCCCAGCACCGGCGTACCCAATTGGCACGGGGCTCACCAAATTGTTCTTGAACCATTCAATGCTTTTGCTCTTGGCCAGCGCATTGACCCGGGTGGGGTTTTGACGCGTGTCGATGGGGCCTGCCATCAAGGTGAGGCTCCAGGGCACGCACGCGTCGTGTCGGGCTGACATCACAGCGGCGGCGGCCAGGCAAGACACCGTTGGCTGGCACACCCCAATCAAATGGCCACCAGGCCCCATGTGCTGGAGCATCGCGATCAATTGCCCCGTGTAGGTGTCCAAATCAAATTCGCCCGCTTGGGGCGAGACGTCCCGGATATTGATCCAGTCGGTCACGAACACCTCGTGGTCTTGCACCAAGGCTTGGATCGTGCCGCGCAGCAAGGTGGCAAAGTGCCCCGACATGGGAGCGACCAAGAGCACGCGTGGCTCGTGTTGGCTGTGGCGCTTTTTAAAACGCAGCAAATGACAAAAGTCGCTGCGCCAAACCTCCTCTTGGTCCACCTCGTGGGCCCAGCCCCGGGCGTCCACAATGGGCTGGATGTCGAACTCTTCTCGCTCATGCGTGAAGCCAAGCAGCGCGACTTGCTCGTGCAAGCCCAGGCACTTGCGCAGCAGGGGGCTGTCTGCGAAACGCCGCCAATGGCTCAACCAGTCTTTGCTGAGCTCAGAGAAATCTCTGAGTGGCTGGCGCATGCGCGCCAAGTTGTCAAATTGTTGATACATCACGGCGTGGTCTTTTCTTTGACGGGTGGAGCGGGAGGGGGATAAGCGCATTCATCAGCAGCGCTGATTCAAGGGCTTCTTTTTTTCAAGCAAAAGCTATGCCTCATATGGCATATTTTTTGCGAGCTCCTTTTGCACAAGGAGGCCAATCCGCCATGAGCACCACCACATTGACGCTGAGCAGCAAGAACTATTCGTCGTGGTCGATGCGCGGCTGGCTCATGCTCAAAATGTCGGGCTTGCCCTTCACCGAAGTGATGGTGCAGAGTGACTCAGCGCATGCCCGTGCCGAGTTGTTGCTGCTCTCTCCCTCGATCTTGGTGCCGTGCTTGAATCATGGCCGGGTCAAGGTCTGGGACACCTTGGCCATTGGTGAGTATTTGAACGAGATTGCACCAAAAGCGGGACTCTTGCCGTCCAATTCCGTGCACCGTGCCCATTGTCGTGCGGTGTGTGGTGAGATGCACTCGGGTTTTTCAGCGATGCGCGCGTCGCTGCCCATGAACATCAAAGCCCAGTTCAAGGGGTTCAAGGTCTGGGCCAAGGCGACATCGGATTTGGAGCGGATCTTTGAGATTTGGACCGACTGTTTAAAGACCTACAAGGGGCCGTACTTGTTTGGAAAAAAAGCGACCTTGGCCGATGCGATGTTCGCGCCTGTGGTCACGCGACTGCGCACCTACGGTGTGAGCCTGGATCCGGTGTGCGAGGCCTATTGTCAAGAGATTTTGAAGATGCCTGCCGTCCAAGAGTGGATGGAGGCCGCCAAAGCCGAGCCCGAGGACATCGTTGAACTAGAAGTGGAGTTTTAAATGAATGCCGTGACCCCTGCAGCGAACCCCAGTCGTCTCACCCCAACGCCGGATGAGTCCTTGCCGTCTTTGGAGTCTTTGAGCCCCGAGCAGCCCAGGCCCACCCTGTTCTCGCACGTCAAGGCCGAGGACAGCCATTTCTTGCCCGGTGGTTTGCGCGACTTCTTTGTGTACAAAGATCTCGGGGTGGCCCAAGCCACCCACGGCCAGGTGATCGCCCACATCGCCAAGGCCAACTTGCCGCCCACCGATGGCACCGGGTGGCACTACCACGTTGCCCAGTTTCAGATTGTCTACATGCTCAAGGGTTGGGCGCGCTTCATGTACGAGGACAAGCCCACCTTGGTGAAGGCGGGCGACTGCGTGCACCAGCGACCTGGCATCGTGCACTACCTCTTTGATTACTCGCCAGACATGGAGTACTTGGAAATTGTGGGACCCGCAGATTTTGGCTCCATCGCTGTTGAAGGGCCTTGCGAGGTTCCCAGCGTCACGCCTTGGAATTGAGTGGAGCGTTCTGCTCGGGGGTGATCTGCCCGAGCTTGAAGTAGGAGGCATAGACGCCCCCAAGAGCCAACAGCTGCGCATGCGTGCCCATCTCGACGATTTTGCCCTTGACCAAGACCACGATTCGGTGGGCGTGCTCGATGGTGGACAAGCGGTGGGCAATCACTAGCGTGGTTCTGCCCACGGTCAGGCGGTTGAGGGCTTCTTGCACCAGTCGCTCCGATTCGTTGTCCAAGGCGGATGTGGCTTCGTCGAGCAAGAGGATGGGCGCGTCCTTGTAGAGCGCTCTGGCGATGGCCAAGCGCTGGCGCTGTCCGCCCGAGAGTTGCGAGGCGTTGTGACCGACCAGGGTGTTCACCCCAAGCGGCAGGGTTTGGAGGTGATCGCCCAAATTGGCCGCTTCCAAGCAGAGCAAGGCTCGCTTGGGGTCCGCTTCTTGTCCGAGCATGACGTTGTTGAGCAAGGTGTCGTTGAGCACGATCACGTTTTGACTGACCAAGGCAATTTGCTGTCTGAGGCTTTTCAACCGCCAGTCTCGAATCGCCACGCCGTCGATCAGCACCTCGCCCGAGTGCGTGTCCACAAGTCTGGGGAGTAAATTGGCCAAGGTGGTTTTACCCGAACCCGATTCGCCCACGATGGCCAGCACTTCGCCAGGGTTCACGGTCAAGTTCAGATCTTCAAGCGCGGGTTGTCTGTCAGCGTGGTAGCGCACGCTCACCGCCTTGAACTCCACCAAGCCACGCGCTTTGAGCAGCTCAAACTCACCCTCATCCTGGTTGGGGGTTTTTTCAATCAAGTCAAGCCCTCGCTCAATGGCGCCCAATCCCCGGGTGATGGGTGCGGCCACTTCGGACAAGTGCTTGATGGGGGCCACGAGCATCAACATGGCGGTGACAAAGGAGGCGAACCCACCCACGGTGGTGCCATCCGTGCCACTTTGAAAGAGCGCCACACTGATGACGGCCGACAAGGCCACGGCGGAGAGAATTTGGGTGAGCGGTGTGATGGCCGCCGAGGACACCATGCCTTTCATCACCAGGGACTGCAAGGTCTGTGCGAGTTGGGTGAATCGGCGTGTTTGTTGCGCTTGCGCGCCTTGGAGTCGCACCTCTCGGTAGGCCAGGGCGTTTTCCTCCACCGCGTAGGCCAGCGCGTCGGTGCTGGCTTGGCTCAGGTAGGTCAGCCGCGTGAGCCGATGGGTCAACACCCGCATCACCCAAGCCACCGCGGGCAACAAGAGCGCCACAATCAGGCTCAGCTTCCAATTCAGGTACAGCAAATAGCCCGCCAAAAACACCAAGGTGAGGGAGTCTCGGGTGAGGCTTAAAAAAGCATTGACCAAGGTGCCTGCCCCGTTTTGCACTTCAAAGACCAGGGTGTTGGCCATGGCGCTGCCCGCTTGCAAGGCATAAAGGCTTGGGTGGGCTTGTTGCAACTTCTCAAACATATCGCGGCGCAAGGACAGCACCCCCACATTGGCAATTTTGGCCAAGGAGACCTGGGCGATGAAGGCGCCCAAGCCACGAACGGTAAAGAGGGTGAGAATGGCCACGGGCACCAGCCACAAATTCAAGGACCCGGAGACAAAGCCGTGATCGAGCAGCGGCTTTAAGAGGGCCGGAATCATGGGCTCGGACGCCGAGACGACGATCACGGACACGACGGCCGACGCCCAAACGCTCAAGGGCTTGGAGAAATAGGGCAACACCCGCCGAAAACGCTGCCAAAAGGAGTCAACTGGGATGTCGTTCATGGAGTAGGGGGGTGGCTTGGTGTTTGAAAAAGACGCAGTCGCTGTCTGGGGTAGCGAGCCCCAAGGAGCCTCGAGTGCGACCGCTTCACAATTGTAGGGGATGGACTGCGCTTTACCGCCCAGCCCGCCCCTGGCCCTAAAAGGGGGGAGCTGGGTGAGGGTTTTGGGTTGTTGGTCTGGGTGAATCCGCCCCGCAGGGCGCTAAAATCGGGCCCAAGCGGTGTCGCGGGGGCCGCTACAGTCTGTATGATGCAGTCCCAAGCCCTTTGTGCTCTCATCCCTTGTTGCCCCCTCGCCATGAAGCCTGCCATGAAACCAGAACCGATGAATCCACTGCGCTCCTCTTTGCCCCACCTCCGCTTTGCCCGCCCAGGCGCCTCTTGCCTGTCCAGGCCTTGGTCGCAAGCCCAGCGCTGGCTCAGCGTGCTGGCCTTGTCCTTGCTGGTGTCGCCGGTGGCCAGCTTGGCCCAGCTGCGCGTGGACGTGACAGGGCTTGGGGTGACCTTGATTGCGCTCAACCTCAACGCGTTTCGCGATGAGGCCAGCGCCAGTCAGAAGGTATCGGCCATTGTCCAAGCCGATTTGGAGCGAGCGGGGCAGTTCAAGCTCACCAGCTCGGTGCTCTCGATGGATGAGACTTCGCGCCCCGACTTCGTGGCCCTCAGAGCGCGCGCCATGGAGAACTTTGTCTCGGGCAGCGTCACCAAACTCGCTGACGGGCGCTATGACGTGCGTTTTCGTTTGTGGGACTTGAACAAGTCGCAAGATTTGGGAGGTGCTAGT
>CAISQQ010000388.1 GCA_903887655.1 uncultured Burkholderiales bacterium | reverse complement strand
GCAGTATGTGGACGACAGCAAAGGCACCAATGTGGGAGCGACTTGTGCGGCCTTGAGCGCCTTGGGGCAAGAGGGTCCCGTGGTGGTGATTTTGGGGGGTGTGGGCAAGGGCCAAGACTTCTCGCCACTGCTCGGCCCCGTGGCCCAGCACGTGCGCGCGGTGATCTTGTTGGGAGAGGATGCCCCTTTGATCCAACACGTGCTCGAGCCCTTGGGCAAGCCCATGGTCAGCGTGCACAGCATGGCGCAAGCGGTGTCTGCGGCCCAAGAATGGGCGCAGGCAGGCGACGCCGTGCTGCTCTCGCCAGCGTGTGCGAGCTTTGACATGTTCAAGGATTACGAGCACCGCGCCCAAGTCTTCCAAGAAGCGGTGAACCACTTGAGTGCCCCGGCTCCAGGCCCGGGCCTTGCCCCTGCACCCCAACTGACCCAGGAGGCTCACCATGGCTGAGAGCGCAGTGGCCAGTGCGTGGTTGTCGCGATGGGCGTTTTGGCGCTCCAAGGACGCCCAGGGCGATTGGGGCGGCAGTGATGTGTTGCCCGTGCGCGTGCACGGTGTCCAATTCTCCGCCACCAGCTCCTACCCCGTGCAGGTCAAAGCCTTTGATCAACCCTTGCTGTTCGTGACCTTGGGGTTGATGATCTGGGGCCTGGTGATGGTCTATTCGGCCTCGATTGCGATGCCCGACAACCCCAAGTTTTCCCACTACGCGCAGACCCATTTCTTGGTGCGCCACTTGTTTGCCCTGGGCTTGTCCTTGGTCGTTGGTGCGGGCGCATTTTTGGTGCCACTCCAAACGTGGGAAAAGCATGCCAAGCAAATCTTTGTTGCCTCCATCGTGCTCTTGGTCTTGGTCGTGGTGCCATTTTTGGGGCACGAGGTCAATGGCGCCAAGCGTTGGATATCGCTGGGGATCATGAATTTCCAGCCGTCTGAATTGGCCAAATTTGGGGTGCTGCTCTATGCGGCGGACTATATGGTGAGAAAAATGGAGGTGAAGGAAAAATTCTTCACCTCGGTCATTCCGATGGCGATTGCCGTGGCGGTGGTGGGCTGGTTGCTGCTCTTGGAGCCCGACATGGGTGCCTTCATGGTGATTGCAGTGATTGCCATGGGTATTTTGTTCCTGGGCGGGGTGAATGCTCGGATGTTCTTTTTGATTGCCCTGGTGGTGGTGGCGGTGTTTGCGTCGATCATCTATTTCTCCGACTGGCGCCGCGAGCGCATCTTTGCCTACCTCGATCCCTGGAGTCTTAAGTACGCCATGGGCAAAGGCTACCAACTGTCGCACTCGCTCATCGCCATCGGTCGCGGTGAAATCTTTGGTGTGGGGCTGGGCGGGAGTGTGGAAAAGCTCCATTGGTTGCCCGAAGCGCACACCGACTTTTTGTTGGCCGTGATTGGCGAGGAATTTGGCTTTGTGGGGGTGGTCGGTGTGATTGGTCTATTCATGTGGCTCACGCGGCGCATCATGTACATCGGTCGACAAGCGATTGCCATGGACCAGGTGTTTGCGGGTCTTTTTGCCCAGGGCGTCGGTATTTGGATGGGGTTTCAATCGTTTATCAATGTGGGGGTGAATTTGGGGGCGCTGCCGACCAAAGGCTTGACCCTGCCGCTCATGAGTTTTGGTGGATCGGCCATTTTGTTGAACGTGATTGCCATTGCGGTGGTGATGCGGGTGGATTATGAAAACCGCATCAAAATGCACGGAGGGCGATTATGAGCCCGATGAGTCCGATGAGCCCCATGAGCCCGCGCGCCCTCATCATGGCGGGCGGCACCGGCGGGCATATTTTCCCGGGCCTGGCCTTGGCCAAGGCCTTGGGACAAGGCGGCTGGCAAGTCGATTGGTTGGGCACACCCGCGCCGAGCATGGAGAGTGAATTGGTCCCCCAAGCGGGTGTTGCCTTTCACACCGTGTCCTTCAAAGGCGTGCGTGCCAAAGGCTGGCGCACCCAGATCCTCATGCCCTTGAGGCTCGCCCAGGCCGTGCTTCAAAGTATCGGGTTGATTCGCCAACTGCGGCCCCAAGTGGTGATTGGATTTGGCGGCTATGTGACCGCGCCCGGTGGGCTGGCGAGTTGGTTGTGTGGCAAACCGCTGGTCTTGCACGAACAAAACGCCGTGGCTGGCATGGCCAACCGGCTCTTGGCCACGCTCACCTCGCGGGTCTATTGTGCTTTCCCCAAAGCCTTGGCCAAGGGCGAGTGGATTGGCAACCCGCTGCGCGAAGCCTTCCACACACAAGACAGCCCCCAGGTGCGTTATGGCGCATTCCGCGGCCCCTTGCGAGTCTTGGTGGTGGGGGGCAGCTTGGGCGCGCAGGCCTTGAATGAGTTGGTGCCAGCCGCGCTGGCTTTGATCCCAGAGTCCGAGCGTCCTGTGCTCACCCATCAAAGCGGGGCCAAACAAATTGAAGCCTTGAGGGCGCGCTACACGGCACTGGGTTTGGCCGGCCAGGTGAGCGTCACCGCTTTCATTGATGACATGGCAGCAGAGATGGCGCGCGCTGATTTGATCATCTCCAGAGCCGGAGCGAGCACCATCACCGAGATTGCGGCCGTTGGGGTGGCGTCGCTGTTGGTGCCTTTCCCCCACGCCGTGGATGATCACCAAACGCGCAATGCGCAATTTTTGCTGGATTCGGGCGCGGCTTGGTTGATTCAGCAAGACGTCTTGACCCCAGAACGATTGGCCCAACTGCTGAGCGAGCTCACCCGTTCGAGTCTCGCGGCCATGGCGCAAAAAGCCCACGCGCTCAGACAAATGCAGGCCGTTCAAACCCTCACCCAAGCGTGTCAACACCTGGTGCAAAGGAGCGCATGAAGCACGCCATCCATCACATCCATTTTGTCGGCCTCGGTGGTGCGGGCATGAGCGGCATTGCCGAGGTGTTGTTGAATTTGGGCTACGAAGTCTCGGGCTCGGACTTGAACGATTCGCCGGCACTCCAGCGTCTCGCAACGCTCGGGGCCAAGACCTTTATCGGGCATGCGCCTGAGAACCTCGCGGGCGCTGACGCGGTGGTGATTTCGTCGGCGGTGGCCGCGGACAATCCTGAGGTCATCCAAGCCCACGCCAAGCTCATCCCCGTGGTGCCCAGAGCGGTGATGCTCGCGGAGTTGATGCGTTTAAAAACCGGCATCGCCATTGCAGGCACCCACGGCAAGACCACCACCACGAGTTTGGTCACGAGCGTTTTGGCCCAAGCGGGTTTGGACCCCACCTTTGTGATTGGCGGCAGACTCAAGAGCGCCGGCGCCAACGCCAAGCTCGGATCGGGCGAGTTCATCGTCGTCGAAGCGGATGAGTCCGATGCATCGTTTCTCAATTTGCTCCCCATCATGGCGGTGGTGACCAATATCGATGAAGACCACATGCAGACCTATGGACATGATTTTGAAAAGCTCAAAGGCGCGTTCATTGAGTTTCTTCACCGCATGCCCTTTTACGGTGCAGCCGTGCTCTGTGTGGACGACCCCGCCGTCACCTCCATTTTGTCGTCGGTGAGTCGCCCCATCACCACCTATGGGCTCAGTGAGGGTGCGCAGGTGCGCGCTGTGGATGTGGTGGCCGTGGGCACGCGCATGCAGTTCACCGTTTTGCGCAGCAACGGCATCACACTGCCAAGCCTGGCCATCGATTTGAACTTGCCGGGCCTGCACAACGTGAGAAACGCGTTGGCCGCCATTGCCATTGCGGTGGAGCTCAATATCCCAGACGACGCCGTCAAAGCCGCGCTGCACAACTTCACCGGCGTGGACCGACGCTTTCAGCACCACGGACAAGTTCGGGCCAAAGGGGGGGGAAGTTTCACCTTGATTGAGGACTACGGGCACCATCCGGTGGAGTTGCGGGCCACGCTCGAGGCCGCTCGCGGCGCCTTTCCCCAAAGCCGCTTGTTGCTCGCGTTTCAGCCGCACCGCTACACCCGCACGCGCGACTGTTTTGAAGACTTTGTGAGGGTGTTGCAACTGGCCGATTGGGTGTGCTTGACCCCCGTTTACGCGGCCGGTGAGGCGCCGATTGTGGCGGCCGATTCGCGCGCATTGATGCGCAGCTTGCGCATCCAGGGCTTTGAGCAAGTGGCTTTGTCGAGTTCGATCGACGACATCAGTGCGCAGATGTTGGAGCTCGCCCGAGACGGCGACGTGGTGATGTGCATGGGCGCGGGCTCCATCGGACAAGTGCCCGGCTTGATGTTGGCCCAAGTGGCCAAGGAGGCCGCATGACGGTTCAGTCGCAGCAGACCTTTGCCCCCGGTCTTGGGCCCCAGGACAAGGTCGCCGTCCTCATGGGCGGCAAGTCCATGGAGCGCGAAATCTCACTCTTGTCAGGGAGCGGCGTGCTCGCGGCCTTGCAGTCGGCTGGTGTGAAAGCGTTCGCCTTCGATCCCGCTCAAGCGCCTTTGCAGGCCTTGGTGAGCGAGGGCTACACCCATGCTTTCATTGCACTGCATGGCCGCTTGGGCGAGGACGGTACCGTCCAAGGTGCCCTGGAGGTGCTTGGTATTCCCTACACCGGCTCGGGGGTCATGGCCTCGGCGGTGGCGATGGACAAAGTGATGACCAAGCGGGTGTGGAAAGCCTTGGGATTGAGCACGCCTGAGAGCGTGGTGCTCGACGAGGCGGATTTTGACACCCCATTTGGTCAAGCGCTGCAAGTCACCAAGGCCTTGCGCGAGCGGCTCGACGCGATTGGCGCGCAGTTGGGCTACCCTTTGATGGTCAAGCCCCCGCATGAAGGTTCCTCCATTGGGGTGAGCCG